>JALZUU010000295.1 GCA_023300665.1 Saprospiraceae bacterium
ATCACTAACTCCGATGGTATGAAAAATCAAGCCGATCAAATCTTCGGTAGCACTTACACTTTTTTTGATGTCTTTCGCTAGATCATTTAAGTGCATATTACAAGGGTTCCCTTCCCAACCAGTACTCACGATTCCAACCTGCGCTTTTTTCATATCCGCTTCATCCATTCCAATCGCATGTAGCATGGCTTGTGCAGCGGGACGGGAATCATCTTGTGTAACTTCTTTGCTAAATTTATTTAACACGTTTCTCTGTTTTTAAAATTTTCTCTACGATCTATTTGAGTTACAAAGATGGAGGTTGTTACCAAGATCATCTAGTTTTCACTTTTTTCTTTTAGGGTAAAGATTACACGATCTACAATGTTCAAGTTCAATTGACTTTTTATAAAAATCTAATAATCAACAACTTAACTTAATTAAAACACGAATTTCAACTATCATACAATGCCCCTTCGCTGTATTCTCCTAAGATTTTAAGTCCTACGGTATAATCCACTAATTCCTTTGTTATGGATGAGAGGTCAGTATATTTTTCTAAAATAAAATCAATAAAAAAGATATATCGCCAGGCTTCTCCAATCAATGGAACAGATTGAATCTTTGTCATATTTGCTTGATAATCGGCCAATACTTTTAGCACAGAATTTAAGCTGCCAGCTTCGTGAGGCGCTGAAAAACAGATTGATACTTTGTTTATTTCGCCCGACGGATTAGTAGGAATCTCCTTATCCAAAACCAAAAATCGGGTGAAATTTTTCTTATTAGTTTCAATACCTTCTGCTAGTAGATTCATTTGATAACGATTCGCCGCTAGCGTGGAAGCAATCGCTCCGATTCCTGTCAGTTCTCCTTCTCGAATACGCTTAGCACTCAAGGCTGTATCTTCCATGGCTACCAATTTGATATATGGATATTTTTTAAAAAAAGGCCGACACTGTTCAATGGCTACCGGATGAGAATGCACCTCTTTTAAGTCGCTGATCTTTTGACCAGGTAGGGCCATTAAGTTTTGTCGAATTCGCAGAAAAATTTCTCCTGTGATCTGTAAACCAGAATTATAAAGCAGCTGATAATTATTTAATAAACTTCCAGCAATGGTGTTTTCAATAGCCATCAACCCACCATCAACTTGCGTTCCAGCTTCTACTAATTCTACCAATTCATCAAAGGTATCTGCAGGTTGTATTACTATCTTTTCTTTTGGATAATAACAACAAGTAGCGATCTCATGAAAAGCTCCGGGATAGCCTTGAATGGCAATACGTTTTGTAATATTCATTTTTTTTCTTTTAAGAACGGTAACCTTTAGAAAATTACCGAACAATTCATATTAAATAATGGGCAAAAAAAAAGAGCTCCCAAAGGAACTCTATTATTTTTCAATCAATATATTATAGGTTCCAGTTACGACGATTCGCAAAAGAAAATATTAATAAAATTGATAAAGAAATTATTTTTCATAGCCCAAACATATAGCTTTATAGATTAGAAAGCAAGTCTTTAAAATAAAATTTTCAGATGTTCTAATTATCTTATAGGGTAGATCAGAAAGATTACAGTATCTTTACCGAAATAGCGAAATAGGATTTTTCAAAAATAAAAAACAATGTCTACGACCAAAACTTATCAAGCCCTTGGACTCATGTCCGGATCTTCATTAGATGGATTAGATGTGGTACATTGTTCGCTTGAAATCACGAAGGACCCTGTAATGGTTTCTTGGAAATTATTAGCGGGCGAAACGCTCCCCTTCTCAGATTTGTGGACCCGAAGATTGGCTAATCTACCTTCGCAATCAGCGATGAGTTTTGCGCAGACTCATGTTTACTTTAGTTATTATACGGCGGAATTGGTCAATAAATTTATAGCAAAACATCAAATCCAACCTGACTTTATCGCAGCGCATGGGCATACCATTTTTCATTATCCTGACAAACGCTTTACCACACAAATTGGTGATGGTGGGGCGTTGGCTGCGGCGACTGGATTTCCAGTTGTTTGTAATTTTCGTACCCAAGATATTGCGCTTAATGGTGAAGGCACCCCCTTAGCACCTGCTGCAGATCGTTATTTATTTCCAGGATATGATTTTTATTTAAACATCGGAGGGATTGCCAATGTTACAGCTAATGTAAATGGTAAATATATCGCCTTTGATACCGCGCCAGCCAATCAAATTTTTAATGCCCTAGCAGAATTGAGTGGTAAAAATTACGATCAGGATGGAGCAATAGCAGCCGCAGGAAATATACTACCAGATTTAGCAGCCGCACTTTCTCGAAATGATTATTACCAAAAATCGTATCCTAAATCACTCGACAATCAATGGATTCGACAACGAGTGCTTCCACTTTATTATGAATACCAAGGAAGTGTGGAAGATAGAATGTGTACTGCCATTCATCAATTGGTCGACGAAACGATTCGTTCTATTAAAACTATTTTGCAAAAAGAAGCTTTTAATAAAGCGTCTTATCGAATGCTCGTAACAGGTGGTGGTGGGTTTAATCTTTTTTTAATGAAAATTTTAAAAGAAAAGGCAGCGGCAGAATTGAACTTAGAAATCGTGCTCCCTGAAAAAAATATGGTCGATTTTAAAGAAGCGATACTGATGGTTTTATTAGGTGCTTTACGATTAGAAAATTTACCAAATTGTTTTGCATCAGTGACAGGCGCGAAGCGGGACACGGTGGGAGGGGCGGTTTATCTTTGATGTGCGGATTTTTTGATTTTTTGATATGCGAATTATTTATAAATAATGTCTCTTCTTTCGTCTTGATCGATTAATCATTTCTGTGGTTATAAAAAACATTTTTTTATGATGCAGGATTAAACGATTAAACACCTAAACGATTAAACAAAAAAAATGATAAATTCAAATAAACAGATTTTCATTACTGGAGCAACGGGATTGGTGGGTTCGTACTTAGCGAGACTTTTATTGAAAAAAGGTTATCGGGTACGGGCTTTAAAAAGAGCTAATAGTCAACTTGACTTATTAGGTGCTGAGGTAGAACAGATAGAATGGGTTACGGGAGATGTGCTCGATATTCCTGCTTTGGAAGAAGCGATGGAAGGTGTGGATCAAGTATTTCATTGTGCAGCGATGGTTTCTTATGATCCTAAATATCAAAAAGAGATGATGGCCATCAACGTTGACGGAACGGCCAATGTCATCAATGTAGCGCTTTATCAAGACATAAAAAAATTCGTCCATATTAGTTCTATTGCTGCACTAGGAAAATCCAAACATGGAGAAGCCGTTTCCGAGAAAACGAAATGGGAAAGAGATAAAAATAATACCAATTATAGCGTTAGCAAATATCTATCGGAACAAGAAGTCTGGCGTGGATATGCAGAAGGATTACCGGTTGCGATTGTTAATCCTTCCGTAGTTTTAGGGGCTGGAAGTTGGAATCAATCTAGCACTAAATTATTTAAACAAGTTTATGATGGTTTAAAATTCTATCCATTAGGTGGCAGTGGGTTTGTGGATGTACGAGACGTGGCAAGAATGGCTTTGCAAGTGATGGAAAGCGATATCGAAGGAGAGCGATTTTTAGCGAATGGTGATAATCTAAAGTTTCGAGATCTCTTTAATCAAATGGCGACTGGACTAGACAAATCAGTACCAACGATAAAAGTAACACCGTTGTTAGGTGGGTTGGCTTGGCGCGCCATGTGGTTAAAGTCGAAACTAACGGGAAAGTCTCCGTTGATCACGAAGGAGACGGTTCATTCTTCGACAGGAACAGTAAAATATGATGCGAAGAAGTCAAGGGAAATGTTAAATTTTGAGTATACACCAATTGCGGAGACGATTCGGGAGACGACGGCGGTACTGAAGGAGACGGGTGTTGAAGAGACGGGTTCCTTACCTGTGTAATGAAGTTATTCTATCCCCAACTCTGGCAACTCCTTCACCTCATGATAACGCAAAGCCGCCGCAATACACTGCTTAAGTTCTTTTTCTGGAACGGTATCGTCTAATTTAAAAAGAATGGCTCGATGGTTTTCGTAGTTAAATTTATCGCCAAAAACCGATTTAAAGGTTAGTACTAATTTACTGGTGCATTTAAAATACATCGCATACTGGTCTGGCTTTTTGGGTTTCCAATCAATTCGAATGGTAGATCCTTTTTTAGTGAGGTAAGCAGGTTCATTCCATTTTAGGGTCTCTTCTAATTTTGTTATTTCTGGAATTTCTTTAGCCGTGGCGATGATTAGTTTGCGTAAATATTCCACCTTCTTTTTATAAAGAGTGGGATAGGTCTTGAATTTATCGGCAACGGCAGGATTGGAGGTTAGTTCTAGCATAATAGGTTTTAGTTGAGTGGATGTTTGTTTGGCTTTCCTCCATCGGATTAAAGGAAAACCAACTAATTAATAATTTACTTTGGATTGAATTTAATCACTCTTTGTGGAATTGATTCTGTATCCATCAGGTCAATCAACGAGGTAAAAAACACTACTGTATTTCCATCAATCTTCGCATCAGGGTCACTGGTAAATTCAACTTTTCCAGGAAGATGATAGGTTTGACGGATCCCAGAACTTCCAAACATCATCGCCATCATCGCTTTGGTGGCTTCATCGTCTTCATCTTTCTCCATTGCCGCTTCTTCTTCCTCGTCAGATTTTAAATCCATCATTGGAATAATAATTAGACCTTTTTCAAAATCAACTTGTTCCATCTCTCCCATCATATTGTCGGTTACATCCATCTTGGAAGACTTCTTCTCTTTGTCATCACTAAGATAGTTTGGCATTTCGGCTCTAATCTTACGACGTTCTTCTTGGTCATTAAATTTTATATTAAACGAAATTTTCATCTCGTCACTAATACTATCGCTTTTCATTCCAATACGTACATTTTTCATCAAATAGGCATTGGGCGTTCCTTTTAAAGAATCACTGATGGCTTCATAAATAGTAAAGGAGGTATCTTGTTGTGGTAAACTACTCGGGTCAGAAAAGATTTTAGAAAGATCAAAATCGCCATCTTTAGGATCGCCATCCAGCATCTCTTCCAAAGCTTCTTGGTCGATTTTTTCGTCCATATTTTCTCCTAATTTCTCTTCATCAAATTCATCTCCATCGGAGGTTCCTTCAAACATGGATGCTAGCTGACCAATCCCGCTCATATCCATTTCAAATTGCTCTTCCCCTGAACCATCTTTGTTCAAGGTAGTCTCATAGTCCATACTACAAGAAGTTAATAATAATCCAATCAGGGTAATAAAAATGAAAAATCTCATGGTTTAGTTTTTTTACAAAAATAAAGAAAAAAACCTCCTATTATTTAATCTACACCTATTTGTCAATCAAATTGGAAGCTTACGAAAGATTAACGAACGAAAGCATTCCATCGTTCGATTTTAAATTAATGTTTATCCAAGTAGCTTTTAAATCCTCATTTACATTAAAAAATAAACAAATATTTCATAAATTTTAAATTAAACATTAATTCGCTATAAAATTCTAAATAAATATCCTATTTTAAAACTTAATTTTACCATTCATCTATTTTCCAATTTATTACTTAACCTTAAAACTTTCTAAAATTATGGGTTATTCAACAAAAAACATTCGGAATGTCGTCCTTTTAGGGCATTCCGGATCCGGAAAAACAACGCTGGCAGAAGCCATGCTCTTTGAAGCCAAAGCAATTACCCGTCGGGGAACTATTACCGATGGCACCACCGCTTCAGACTACACGAATATCGAACAAGAACGAGGCAATTCGCTCTTCAGCACCCTACTGCATGCTAAATGGAAAGAATCAAAAATCAATATTATTGACACCCCCGGATCAGATGATTTTGTAGGAGAAGTGATTTCTTCTATGAAGGTCGCAGACACCGCGGTCATGGTCCTCAACGCTTGTAGTGGTGTAGAAGTAGGTACCGAAATTCTCTGGGAATACGTCGATCGTTTTAAAACTCCAGCCCTCTTTGTCGTCAATCATTTGGATAATGATAAAGCAAATTTTGACAATACATTGGAGCAGGCAAAATCTCGTTTTGGCAATAAAGTTATCCCGTTTCAATTTCCAATTACATCAGGCGTTGGATTCCATCAGATCGTAGATTGTCTTCGAATGACAACTTATATTTTTGATGATGAAGGGGGCAAACCAAGAAAAGAAGAAATTCCAGATCAACATAAATCTCGTGCCCAAGCCATCCATAATCAATTGGTTGAAGCTGCTGCCGAAAATGATGAAACTTTAATGGAGAAGTTTTTTGAAGAAGGTTCTCTTAGTGAATCTGACCTCGCCGATGGTCTACGAATTGCGTTAGCCAATCAAGAAATCTATCCGGTCTTTGTAACTTCTGCTCATCGAAATATGGGCAGTGGTCGTATCATGGGTTTCATCAATGATATTTGTCCTTCTCCTGCTGACCGACCAGCAGCTACACTCCAAAACGGCGAAACCTTCCCGGCCGATGCTAACGGAAAAAATGCCATTTTTATTTACAAAACTTTATCTGAACCACGGGTCGGAATGCTTTCCTATTTTAAAGTTTATAGTGGTAAAATAAATTCTGGGGACGAACTCAACAATAATCGGACACGCACTGGTGAACGCATCAGTCAAATTTATGAAGCCAATGGTAAAGAGCGTAACGTCGTAAACGAGTTGGTTGCTGGAGATATCGGCGTCACGGTAAAACTAAAAGAAACCAAAACCAACGATACCCTCAGTCCCAAAGGCGCCAATATAGAAATCGAACAAATCCATTTTCCTTCTTCTCGTATCCGACGTGCGGTCGAGCCACATGGAAAAAATGAAATGGAAAAAATGATGAAAGCGCTTTATCAAATTCAAACAGAAGATCCTACCCTCAAGATCGAACAATCAAAAGCACTTAAGCAAACGATTCTACATGGTCAGGGCGAACTGCATCTAGAGCTGATTAAATACAGAATTGAAAAAGTAAATAATATTTTGATGTCCTATATTCAACCTAAAATTGAATATCGAGAAACCATTACGCAGATGGCCAACGGTTCTTATCGGCACAAAAAACAAAGTGGTGGTTCTGGTCAATTTGGAGAAGTCCATATGCGCATAGAACCTTATTACGAAGGGATGCCATTACCCGCTAGTTTATCCGTTCGAAAAGAAGAATTGGAAGATTTACCTTGGGGTGGAAAACTGTCTTTCCTATGGTGCATTGTCGGTGGATCTATTGATGCTAAATATGCCAACGCGATTAAAAAAGGGGTCATGCAAAAAATGGAAGAAGGTCCATTAACTGGTTCTTACTGTCGAGATATTCGCGTTTGTATTTATGATGGAAAAATGCATCCGGTCGATTCTAATGATATGGCTTTTATGATTGCAGCTTCGCAAGTTTTTAAAGACAACTTCAATCAATCTAATCCTCAATTAATGGAACCCATTTATTTATTAGAGATTCTTTGTTCTGATGAAGTAACGGGTGATATCATGAGTGATTTACAAACTCGTAGAGCCATTATTCAAGGGATGGGAGCAGATGGACATTATCAAAAAATAACCGCGAAAGTACCGCTTTCTGAACTCTATCAATACTCTTCTTCTCTACGAGCCATGACACAAGGGCGAGCAAAATTCAAACGTGAATTTTCTGAATTTATGCCTGTTCCAAAAGATATTCAACGAAAATTAATTAGCAAATATCAATCGTTGGGACAAGAAGTTTAAAATAATTCTAAATACTTTTTTATCGAGAGGTTGAATCAACAAGC
>JALZUU010000296.1 GCA_023300665.1 Saprospiraceae bacterium
GAAATACTTCCTACTTGAACTTTTCGCCAAGATTTTCCGTAATCTTCAGAGATTTGAAGTAGGCCGTCATCCGTTCCGATATAAAGTAAATTTTCATCCTTTGGTGATTGCGCGATAGAAGTAATCGTACTATAATTAGACATGGCATAAACATCCCAAGGATTGTCCCAACTTTGCTTTTTACCCATGATAGGTAATTCCAATCGTTTTTGATCGGTGGTTAAATCTTCGGAAAGCGTCCGCCAATCATCTCCTCGATTATCCGAAACCCATAGTCGTTGAGAAGCAAAAAATATTCTTTGAGGGGAATGAGGACTGACTAAAATCGGGGCATCCCAATTGAATCGTTCGTACGTTTCTCCTTCGGCTGGTTTGGGTTGAATATCCATTACTTCGCCCGTGACAAGATCGATTCGAGATAAGGTTCCTTGTTGACGTTGACCATACATGATATTGGGATTTCCTGGCTCTGTAGCAGGCTGATGACCATCCCAATTTAAGACCACTTTCCAGTCAGAGTTTTGGATTCCATGTACGTTGTCTGTTCGAGAAGGTCCTCCTTCGGTAGAATTATCTTGTGTTCCACCATAAATATTATAAAAGGGTTCGGTATCATCTACGGCCAATTTATAAAACTGCGTCAAAGGAAGATTACCCATGTATCGCCAGTTTTCCGCTAAATCAAAACTTTCATAAATACCACCATCCGTTCCCATCAATAAATAATCTGGATCATCCATTCTAAAAGTCAAAGCATGATTGTCAGAATGTTTATACTCCTCTTTCATTCGACGGAACGTCTTGCCTCCATTATCAGAAATTTGTACCCGAAAATCCATTAGATAAATTCGATCAAAATTATGTGGACAAGCAATTAATTCTTGGTAATAATGTGGACCAGTTGCCCCCGAAATGGCATCGGACATTTTTGTCCAACTAGCTCCTCGATTACTGGAACGATACACCCCACCTTTTCTTCGATCCAATTCAATGGCGGCATATAAGATATCTGGTTGTTGAGGGGAAATCGCCAACCCTATTTTTCCCATATTAGAAGTAGGTAATCCGGTAGTCAATTTTTCCCAAGTCTCTCCACCATCCATACTGCGATGCAATCCTGATCCAGGACCACCGCCCATGTAAGCAGCCACCGTTCGATGTCGATCCCAAGTAGCGGCGTAAAGCAAATCTGGATTTCGAGGATCGATCACGACTTCCGTCACCCCAGTCCATTCGTCATTTCCTAAAACCCGTTTCCAGTTTTTTCCACCATCGACAGATTTATAAAGCCCTCGTTCTCCACCTTTACTCCAAAGCGGTCCTTGCGAGGCCACCCAAATAATATTAGAATTTTTAGGATGAATAACTATTTTAGAAATATGCTCAGAAGCTTTTAAGCCCATATTTTTCCAAGTACTTCCACCATCATCACTCCGATAGATTCCATCCCCAAAAGAAAGATGTCGTCCACCCACATTTTCACCCGTACCCACCCAAACCGTATGCGGATTATTCGGATCAATCGTCACACAACCCGTTGCAAAAGTACTTTGTTGATCAAATATTGGTTTCCAAGTCACGCCGGCATTGGTCGTTTTCCAAACACCACCCGAAGCAACGGCGGTATACCATATATTATCATCTTGCGGATGAATCGCAATATCAGAGATTCGTCCAGACATAAAAGCCGGCCCAATACTTCGGAGCTTTAATCCAGCAAAATTATCATCCGACCAAGGTTCAACTTTTTTGTCTTGCGCAAAAATCGATAAGGTTAAAAATAAACAGAGTAGGGTAAGGAGATTTCTCATAAGTGGTTGTTTTTTTAAAGATGAAAACAAGGTAAGACAAAATAATTGGGTTACCAAAAAATGAAGAGAATGAAGGATCATTTGTATTGGCTTTTAAAAAGTTATATGGAAAAAATAGTGGATAGATAAAACGTTATCAATAAAAAAGATATCAACGGTAACGAAGTTGAAAAATATATTTATCTTGTTTTTTAAACAGCTTCATAAAGTAAGAACACAAAAAATGAAAAAACTACTGAAAATTATCAATGCTACCTTATTCATGCTATTTCTTATCAATAGCACTTTTTCTCAACAAGTCATGCTTGACGCAAAATTTGGTAAGAAGGGCAAAATAGAAATTAAAAGTCGAATAGCTAGCAACCAATTATTCTACGACGCTAATTCAGAATTTATTTTTATTACCTCAAATGAAATCATTAATGATGTGGATTCAACTAGTTATAATTATTTTAAAGATGGTCTGCGAAAAATTAATATCATAACGGGCGATCATGATCCTGCTTTTGGAAAAAATGGTAAAGTAGAACATACGGTCAATTCCAATAGTGGAATAAATATACAAACCGATAGTTATCGTTGGACTTCATCGGGGAATAAAATAGTCCTTATCAATCAGAAGACAACCGATAAAGATTGGCTAATTTTTAATAAAGAAGATGGTACCATAAGTACTTTTCCTAGACCTGATGAAGATTATGAATTTCTCTATTTGAAAGGTATTTATTTTGAAGAATCAAGTAATAGATTCTGGGCAGTAGATAAGGAAAATATATTTTGGTATGATACGGACCGAAATGAGGAATTAATCCATAGCTTTGATCTGTTATCTTTTCCCTATCCTGCTATCCAGAACGCGGATGGTAAATTTTTGATACCCGTCAGGCTTCAAGATAAAGAAAGCATGAAATCTAAATGGAATTTCCTTTCTATTGAAAATGATGAAATATCAATAGACACTGTTACTTATAATACAGAATTCAACATAGAATTAAAAGTATGGAACGACCAAACATCCGTGATGATCCAAAGATTAAAAGATGTTACCAAGTGTCGATTTAAGCCATTTGAGGTGGATGAAAATTGGAAAACAATCGAATACGCAAATGATAATGTCGA
Source organism: Saprospiraceae bacterium (assembly GCA_023300665.1). Lineage (GTDB taxonomy): Bacteria > Bacteroidota > Bacteroidia > Chitinophagales > Saprospiraceae > JALZUU01. The sequence continues at coordinate 2,931 of JALZUU010000296.1, forward strand.
TTCAAGATTTATTGGTGTAGGGAATGATATTCTTTACGGTTATGAAACTGAAACATCTAATAGTAAACCTAAATCTCTGGAGACTGGTGTTACTGTTAGCAAGGTTCTTTCTACAAAATATAGCTTAGTTAAGCTTGACTTTACAAACGGTCAGGTAACTAGAATTAATTTAAGTAAAGTCTTGCCAAAAAATAAAAGGATAATTGATGTCAAGCATATTGGAAATGATGAATTTATCATTTTGGCAAGGCCTCGAAACTATAAAAAAGCAAAAAGGAAAAGTTTCCTTTATAAGGTTTTTTTAAACAACTTCAATTAGAGACATAATCAAAAGTAGAAAACATCAATTAAAGGAGGATAATCTGTAAGCGTTAAAACAGTTCGATAATCTATCCGTCTTTCTTTCATTTAGAGCATACTTACCCCTTTTTTTATAAAATTATAATACCTATTTTTCACCTTTCCAAAAAGAAAAGCTATACACGAAAGAAGATTTACACGAAAGCAGTGTCTCTGCGCCACTGCGCGACAAAAAAACAATAAAAGATTTACACGAAAGAAGATAAACACGCCAAAACACATTATTAATTATTCATTAACCAATTATTCATTATCTTCACAAAGCCACAAAGAAAAATAATCCACATCGACATGGACGCCTTTTACGCCTCCGTAGAGCAACGCGATAACCCCGACTTGCGCGGAAAACCCGTTGCCGTAGGCGGGAGTCGACAACGTGGAGTAGTAGCAGCGGCCAGTTATGAAGCACGACGTTATGGCGTCCGTTCAGCCATGCCGAGTATGACCGCACAAAGACTCTGTCCCGAACTCATTTTTGTCAAACCAAGATTCGAAGTATACAAAGAAGTCAGCCAGCAAATCCGAGTTGTCTTTGCCGAGCACACCGATCTGATTGAACCCCTTTCATTAGACGAAGCCTATCTAGATGTTACCGAAAATAAAAAAGGAATCACCTCCGCTACCGAAATTGCGAATGACATCCGCGCCAAGATTTTTGAGCAAACCCAACTCACTGCTTCCGCTGGAGTTTCTTTCAATAAATTTTTAGCGAAGATTGCTTCTGATATTAATAAACCCAATGGCATCAAAATCATCCGTCCCAAAGAAGCCTTAGAATTTTTAGAAAAACTCCCTGTCGAAAAATTCCACGGAATCGGAAAAGTAACCGCCGCTCGAATGCACAAAATGGGAATCCGTACCGGAGCAGATCTCAAGCAATTTGACGAAATAGAAATGTTTAAAAGATTCGGAAAACCCGGACGACACTACTACCGAATTATCCGCGCCGAAGATCACCGACCCGTAGAACCCAATCGCCGCCGCAAATCCATCGGTGCCGAACGCACTTTTTCTGAAGACCAAAACGATCTAGATTCCATGTGGGCCCTTCTCGAACCCAT
>JALZUU010000297.1 GCA_023300665.1 Saprospiraceae bacterium
GAAACAGATATTCGTAAAATTGCGCTGAATAGTTATCAGACCTTTAAAAATAAAAAATCAAAATACACGCTGGTTTTACTAGGCGAGGATAAAAAAAGTATCCAACGAGATCTAAAGTATTTTCAAAAAAATATCTCGGAAGCCATCAATACAGGTAGTGAGTTGAAAACACCTAGTGGTAGTTATTTTACTGGAACGCCGCTCGGTGAAAATCGAAAAGTGGCATTTGTTTATCCTGGTTCTTCCACCGCTTATGCGGGAATGGGACAAGAGTTATTTCAATTGTTTCCAGATCTTTACGAGGAATTTGGTGATCTAAAACCAAGTTTAGATACTTATGTTCAGAGTGATTATTTGTATCCAAAAACGATGGCAAAAAATGAATCTGTTCCAGTGATTCAGGAGGATGCAATTGCGATGATGTCTTCGGGTGTATTCTTTTCGGCTGCCTATAATTGGTTTTTGCGTGATACCCTAAAGTTGACACCAGCGATGGCTTTTGGATATAGCATGGGAGAGTGCAGCAGTATGTGGTATTCGAATAAAATTTGGGATGCCAGTGAAACAGATAATTTTAGAAATTCTCCCATTTTTAAAAATAGATTTGCAGGGAATTTAGAGTTATTAGCAGAGCATTGGAATGTTTCTACAGAGGAAGCAAAAGCCCGTTGGACCAGTCTGGTAATTTTAGCACCGAAGGAAAAAGTAACTGCGTTGTTGGATGCTTACCCGAATGTATATCTGACCTTTATTAATACAGATACTGAAGTAATTATTTCAGGTGATAAAAAAGATTGTATCGCGATTGCGAATCAACTGGGAGCGGAGACGGTCACCTTACCTTTCCAAAATATTATCCATCACGATTTTTGTCGAGTAGAAGAAAAAGGATTATTGGAAATGCACGATTTTCCGTTAATGGACGATCCAGGGATTGATTTCTATAGTAGTATCACTGGAGAAAAAATTCCATTCGATCGAAAAATTATTGCTCAAAACTCTACCGATGTCTGTGCCAATTCTGTGGATTTTCCAAAGATGGTCCATAAAATGTATGCAGAAGGAGCTGGAATTTTTATCGAAGTAGGCGCCAATGCAACTTGTACAAGATGGATTCATACTATTTTATCTGATCAACCCCATTTGGCCGTTGCGACCAATCAAAGTGGAAAAACAGATGCGCGAAATTTAGCAAGCATGATGGCACAACTGGTCAGTCATGGTGTTGTTTTGAATTTAGAAAAATTCTATGAAACAACTGAAGTAGAACAAAAGACCAGAAGCTTTTATAAAAAGATTACCCCCGGTGGAGGAAATATTCAAAACCATATTTTAAATACGGAACAAAGAGAACTGTTTAAAAAAATAAGAAAAAAAGAAAAGGTGAAAAAACGCGAACTAGTAGCAGTAGGTGCTGGTGGAATCGAGCTTCCTGCTGAAGATCGTTCTCCCGTTTTTAAAACCAAAAAAATTAATAAAATGATTGAGACAACACCAACCAACAAAACTGTAACATCTAAACCTGGAACTATCGGGGAGAACGGATTAAAACTACAAGACTTTGCCGCAGGAGAATCCTTAAAAGGCAAAGAGATTATTTTTTCGCAAGAAGATTTAGTAGAGTTTGCCACCGGATCAATTGCCAAAGTATTTGGTCCCGCTTATAGCGAAATAGACAAATATTCTAGACGGGTTATGTTGCCAATGGATCCTTATTTATTGGTCAGTCGGGTGACGGGATTAAAAGGGAATCTCGGTGTTTACGAACCCTCGACAATGCAGACAGAATACGATATTCCTTACGGTGCTTGGTTTACGACGGATCGTCAAATTCCTTGGGCGGTTTCGGTAGAATCTGGTCAATGTGATCTGATGTTGATTTCTTATTTAGGAATTGATTTGGAAAATAAAGGAAATTTGGTTTACCGATTATTAGATTGTACGTTGACCTTTGTGGATGATTTACCGTTTGAAGGACAGACCTTACGATATGATATTTCTATTAATTCTTTTGTAAAAAATGCCGACAATACGCTGTTCTTTTTTAGCTATCGTTGTTATGTAGAAGATCGGTTGGTCTTAAAAATGGATGGTGGTTGTGCTGGATTTTTCCGCGATGAGCAATTGGAAGATGGAGCTGGTGTGGTTTATTCTGATAAAGAAAAAGCGGTAAGACTAAATGCCGTTAAACAACATTTTACCCCGTTTTTAACAACAGAAAAAACCTCCTTTACCAAAGCAGATTTACAAGCCTTGATTGCTGGAGATCCGGTGACTTGTTTTGGAAATGAAAGCTATCATCCAAATGGTCGAAACGAATCTTTACGACTTCCACCAGAAAAAATACTCATGTTGGATCGGATTGTTTCGGTTGATACCAAAGGCGGTGCTTTTGGATTGGGGATGATTATCGCAGAAAAAGACCTGAGTCCAAACGATTGGTATTTTCCTTGTCATTTTAGAGATGATGAAGTATTGGCGGGATCTTTACAAGCAGAAGGTGGTGGAAATTTATTGCGATTTTATATGATGATGTTGGGTTTACAACGTTTGACCAAAGATGCGCGTTACCAGCCGGTATTTGATTTGCCACAAAAGGTTCGTTGCCGAAAACAAGTAACTACTAAAGACACGAAATTAGTTTATAAATTAGAGATCAAAGAAATTGGTTTAATTCCTGATCCATATGTAATTGGAGATTTAGAAATTATTTCTGATGGAGTAGTAACCGTTCATTTTGAAAACTTAGGATTACAACTTCGAGAAAAAGACAATCCAAAATATTTAGAAAAACAGTCGGGTGTTTATGTGTCACCACGAAGCGCAGGTGCGTTGATGAACGAGGCCGATATTACTACTTTTGCCTTAGATAAATTATCAAAATGTTTTGGAGATGAGTTTAAAATCTATGATGATAAAACCGTTTCTCGTCAACCAAATACAGATCTTCAAGTAATCTCAAGAATATTGTCTATTGACGGAACGCGACGAGATTTTTCTAAACCAATTCCGACCGTAGCAGAATATGATGTTCCGGAAAATGCTTGGTATTACACGCAGAATGCACATGCAACGATGCCGTATTCTATATTGATGGAAGTTGCTTTACAGCCATGTGGACTGTCGGGCGCCTATATGGGAAGTACACTAGAATTTCCGGATAAGGAATTATACTTCCGTAATCTAGATGGAAACGGGCAGACCTTCGATTTGCCAATCGGAACTGATTTTAGAAATAAAGTAATTAAAAATGATACCGTTTTAACTTCGTCGGTTTCTTTAGGCGGAACCGTATTACAAAATTATACTTTTGAGCTGTCGATTGACGGCCATGTTTTCTATAAAGGAAAATCATCTTTTGGATTTTTTCCAGCTGACATGTTAAAAGAGCAAGTTGGATTAGATGGTGGAAAGATGATTGATCCTTGGTATCGTCGAGTAGCCTTGGTCGAGAAGTTTTACCGACGGATCAATCTAGATTCTCCATATGGAAAAATGAAATTATTTACTGCACCAACCGGCAAGCCACATTACCGATTATCTGATGGCCAATTGAGACTGCTCGATTCATTAATCGTAGCCAAGGATCAAGGGGAGTTTGGCCTCGGATACGTACATGCAGTGCGTGCGATCAAAGTGTATGATTGGTTCTTTACTTGTCATTTTTATCAAGATCCGGTGATGCCAGGTTCGTTGGGGGTAGAAGCAATGATGCAAGCTTTACAGACCTTTACCATCCAAGAAGGAATTGGTAAGGACCTTGCAAATCCACGTTTTATCCAACTACCGAACCATGAAACAAAATGGAAATACCGTGGTCAGATTTTACAACATGTCGATCAGCTGGAACTGGAATTACACATCAAAGAAGTAACGGTGACGGAGTGGGGAATTAAGGTGATTGCAGATGGTAGTTTGTGGAATGATGAGGTTCGGATTTATGAGGTGACGGATTTGGGGATTGGGGTGATGGGATAGGGAATACTGAATGTCGAATATTGATTAGGTGAATATTGAATGTGGCCTTAATCAATATTCGTTATTGGATATTCAGGGTTCAATATTGTCTTTCTGTTTTGTTTTGTAGAAAAAAGTAGTAATAGTGTTTGATATTTGTTATTTTTGGTAAAAAATATAATGAATATGAGACTATTACTACTTTTTGGTTTTTTGTTGGTTGGTGGAATTTGTTTTGGGCAGTGTCCGTCGGATGATTTGTTTTTTTCTAGTCAAGAAGAGATAGATAATTTTTTGGTTGAATATCCGAATTGTACGGAGATAGAGGGTTCTGTTTTTATAAGCGGATGGAATACTATTATTGATTTATCTGGATTGCAAAATATCACTTCTATTGGGACTAATTTATTGATTCGGAGTAACCAAAATTTGATGAGTTTATCAGGTCTAGATAATTTAACAACAATTGGAAATGAACTTGATATCTCATTTAACGAGAGCTTGATAAATTTATCTGGAATACAGAATATTACCTCTATAGGTGGGCAAATTCAAATTGAGGATAATAGTAGTTTAATAAACCTAATTGGTCTAGATAATCTAACATATATCACTGCTATTGATATAGCACGGAACCCTAGTTTAGCTAATCTGTCTGGTTTAGAGGGTTTGACTTTAGTTGATGATTTTTTTTTCATTTCCAATAATGATAATATGACTGACCTATCAGGTTTGGGTGCATTATCATCTGTTAATGGAAAGTTTTGGATACGTGATAATGATAATTTGATGGATATATCGGATTTAAATAATTTGATTTCTATTGGAGGTGATTTAATTTTAGATAATGATGGTTTAGTTAGTTTATTAGGATTGGATAACCTTAATTCTATTGGAGGTGATTTAAGTTTAGGTAATGAAAGTTTGCTTAATCTGTTAAATCTGAATGCTTTAACTACAATTGGAGGCGATTTAGGTTTAGGTGGTAATGATAGTTTGATTAATCTATCAGGCTTAGATAATTTAGTATCACTAGGAGGAAGTTTAACCATTTTCAATAATGATAATTTAATTAATTTAGAAGGCTTAGAAGGTTTGACTAGTATTGATGGTTTTTCACTAAAGATAAATAGTAATGATAAATTGATTAGTTTATCAGGTTTGGATAATTTAAATTTTATTTCTGGTCAGTTAGAGATTACTTCTAATTTGAAATTGGCTGATTTATCGAGTCTCCAAAATATTACTTCTCTTGGTTTTTCTTTGATTTTAAATCATAATGATAGTTTGAGGAATTTGATAGGCTTGGATAATATAACAACTATTGGTAGTGATTTAATTATTCGAGAAGTTAATAGTTTAACTGATCTATCAGATCTTAATAATCTAAATTCTATTAGTGATGGATTATTTATACAACAAAATGAAAATCTAACTAGTCTTTTTGGTATAGATAATTTAAGTTCTATTGGTGAGGAGGTAAGTATCCAATCTAATCCAATGTTAAATAATTGTTCTATTAGCAGTATCTGTAACCATATTTCTACTGGAGGAATTATTCAAGTTTTTAATAATGGACCAGGTTGTAACACTAGACAAGAATTAGTTGATAATTGTGGTCTTATTGGACAAATTGCTCACCCAATCTTTTACGATTTAAACGAAAACGGAACTCAAGAAGCGACAGAACCATTTTATAGGGATGCTAATGTAACGATCAATCCTAATGATTTTATTAGTTATGGGAATCTGATGAATGGTGGTGTTAATTACCAAGAATTTGGTGACTATGTTGTTAGTTACAATTCCCTCAGCACACCAGATTGGGAACTCACCACCCCAAGTTCCTACAATGTCACCTTATCAGAAACCAACCTTTCCGACACCATCTACTTCGGCCTCAAACCAACCAACATCTTCTCAAATCTCCAAGCAACCATCGCTACCACCAACTTCCGCTGCAACGAATCCCAAACTCTAAATATCTACTCCGAAAACACCGGAACCACCTTCAACAACGGAACCTTCTGGGTCGAAATCGACGAAGATATTACGGCCACTGAATTCATAGACACCCCAGATACTATCGTCACCCCAAATTTATATGGCTGGCATTTTACCGATCTTTTCCCAAGCGGCATAGTTCAAAAACAAATCAATATCACCATTCCTGGCCCACCAGACTTCCCAATCGGAGATGCCTTAGAATTTCAATCCTATGTCACCTACACCGATACAAACGGAGATCAAATTTCAGAGACCTTTACCTACACCGAAATCGTAGACTGTGCCTACGACCCCAACGACAAACTCGTCAATCCCATCTACCCATTCAACTACGCCCTAGTAGGCGAACCACTAACCTACACCGTCCGCTTCCAAAACACCGGAAACGCTGAAGCTTTTAACGTCGTTATTCGAGATACATTAGATCCTAATCTAGACCCATCCACCTTCCGTGTAATTGCCTCAAGCCATGACCAAGTTTTAAGCACCGAACTAAAAGACAACCAATTCCTCAGCTTTAATTTTATCGATATTTTCTTACCAGATAGTATGACCAACTTCGAAGGAAGCCAAGGTTTCGTCATGTATTCGATTCAAGCTTTCGATGATATTCCAGAAACCACAGAGATCACCAATACGGCCGGAATCTATTTTGATTTTAATCCACCGGTGATTACCAATACGACGGAAAATACCATGGTTTATTCTTTCGATGTCGATCAAGATGGATTTGATATTTTTGTAGATTGTGATGATGAAAATGAGCTGGCTTATCCTGAAGCAGTAGAGATTCCGAATAATGGAATAGATGAAGATTGTGATGGGGAGGATTTGTTGGTTGGTGTGGAGGATTTAACAGGTTTACAAGTTACTATTTTTCCGAATCCGACTTCTGGGAATTTGATGATTAGATTTGGAGAGGCGATCGAAGGAGAATTGATTTTAAGAGATTATACTGGGAAGGCCATTTTAACAAAAGTAGCAAAACAGGATAATCAAATAAATATGAGCGCATTGCCAAATGGTATTTATATGATAGAAATTAAAACCGACATTGGAACCTTAATCGAGCGAATAGCGAAAATCAAATAAGCAACTTTCCGTACCTAAAAACGTTTGATAAACTTTGAAAAGAGGGGGACTACTCAATGGTAGTTTCCCTTTTTTAGTAAATGGCATTATTTAACACCCTTTTACTAAAGTTTGGTAAACGTTTTTTGGTTTATTAAAAAAATAATTGAAATCATTCCTTATGTTAACTTTGAAAATAAAAGTCGGGGCATATTAGGAAGAAAAAATTTCAAGAATAAAATTTAAATTTGCTTCATGTTAAAAGATATACACGTTAAAGAACCTCTGCGTTCTCTGCGTCTCTGCGAGAAAAACACTTTTTAGAACAAACTCATACTTGAATTAATAAACCATTTAAATATAAAAGCTTCAGATGGAATTAGTATATTTGGAGCTTAAATTATCTATTAAAGACAAACTGAACAAAAACCTGTGCTTAAACCAGTTGACGTCTCTTTATTCGAATCACATCATAAAGGAAACAACCTGACAAAAGCCAATCAGTTACTTAAAAACAAACAATGGAGATAACTACCACAAAACAAAAACAAACGAAGAAAAATATGTTAGAATTTAAAGGCACTTCTACTGGATTATTCTGGAAAGGATCGCCTCGCATGATCGCTTTTGACGAAGCTGGAATGCTAGAAAAGATCAATAATATTGGAGCACCTATTTATGTCGTCCGAGACTTTTCTGGAAGGGTAGGAATGACCAATGGAGGTAGCGTAGAGAGCACCGGACCAGGATTAGAACTATTGATGTTACGTGGACCAATGTTGCCAGAGCAATTAGGAGATCCTTCATTTTGCCGAGATTATGGATTGCGTTATGCTTATAAAACAGGAGCGATGGCCAACGGTATTGCTTCCGAAGATTTGGTGATCGCGATGGGTAAATCAGGACTACTGGGATCATTTGGTGCTGCTGGATTAGTACCCAAAAGAGTATTGGCAGCCATTGAAAAAATACAAGCTGAATTACCTACCCAAGCCTATGCCTTTAACCTTATTCATAGTCCCAACGAACCGGCACTTGAAGCAGGTTCTGTACAATTGTTTTTAGAAAGAGGCGTAAAAGTCGTCGAAGCTTCTGCCTTTTTAGGATTGACTGCGAATATCGTGCACTATCGTGTAGCTGGTTTATCAACCAATCCTGATGGCTCCATAAATATTGAAAATAAAGTAATCGCAAAAGTCTCTCGAAAAGAAGTGGCAGCTCGTTTTATGCAGCCTGCTCCTCAAAACTTCTTAGACGAATTATTAGCTGCTGGAAAAATTACGACAGAGCAAGCCGCTCTTGCTGCGCGCGTTCCAATGGCAGATGATATTACGGTGGAAGCAGATTCTGGAGGACATACTGATAATCGTCCTTTGGTTGCCCTTTTACCTTCAATAACACGACTTCGAGATGAGTTACAATCCGAACATCAATTTGCACAGCCGATCCGAATTGGAGC
>JALZUU010000298.1 GCA_023300665.1 Saprospiraceae bacterium
TAGGAAAAACCCTTCAAGTGATAACAACTTTACTCAAATTAAAAGAGGAAGGGAGCTTTGATGAACAGAAGGCTTTGGTGATCGTGCCCACTACTTTGTTAACTAATTGGGATAAAGAAATTAAAAAATTTGGACCAGAATTGATCACGCATATTTATCACGGACCGAATCGAAAACTCAAACCTATTGAAGAAGCAGATGTATTGTTGACAACTTATGGTGTAGCACGTGGTGAGGTAGCTAAATTACAAAAATATCACTGGCTAGTCATGGTGATTGATGAAGCACAGAATATTAAAAATCCAGCGACGGCACAAACGAAAGCGATTAAAAAACTGAAGGTCCCAGTCAAGATAGCCATGAGTGGAACACCCGTAGAAAATCGGATGAGTGAATACTGGAGTGTTTTTGATTTTGCGAATAAAGGGTATCTCGGAACATTGAAAAAATTTAAAGATGAATACGCAAAACCTATTGAAGCAGATCGCGATTTAGTGAAGTTAGAAAAGTTTAAAAAAATCACTGCTCCTTTTATTATGCGACGGGTAAAATCTGATAAATCTATTATCAAAGATCTACCTGAAAAAATAGAGCAAGATCAGTTTTGTCAACTAACTCCTGAGCAAGCAGCGATCTATCAAAATATTGTAGATAAAACCATGAAGCGGGTAGAAACCGCAGAAGGTGCCGAAAGAAAAGGGTTGGTTTTGATGTTGATTACAGCACTTAAACAAATTTGTAATCATCCTTATCAATATTTGAAAAAAGGAGATAAGGCAGCTAATTTATCAGGGAAGACGATGTTATTATTTCAATTATTACAACAGATTTTAGACAATGGGGAGAAGACGTTGATCTTTACTCAATATCAACAGATGGGTAGTTTGTTACAAGAATTATTGGCTGATAATTTTGCTTTAAATGCGCCATTCTTGCACGGAGGTATCAGTCGAAAGGGGAGAGATGCGATGGTAGAAGATTTTCAAAATAATCGTTCTACACGCGTGATGATTCTCTCCTTAAAAGCAGGGGGGACGGGGCTAAATTTGACAGAAGCCAGCAATGTGATCCATTATGATTTATGGTGGAATCCCGCAGTAGAAGCACAAGCCACAGACCGAGCTTATCGGATCGGTCAAAAACGAAATGTGATGGTTCATCGTTTTATTACCCAACAAACTTTTGAAGAAAAAATAAATGAACTATTAAATTCTAAAAAAGAATTGGCGAACTTAACCGTTGCTAATGGAGAGAAATGGATCGGAAATTATGATAATGAGGAGTTGAGAGAATTGGTTAGCTTGCGACGCTGATTAAAAAACTAAAAAAATCATGAAACAAACCCTTGCCCAACTTGCATTAGTTGTAAGAGACTATGATGAAGCGATTGAATTTTATACTAAAAAATTACATTTTCAATTGATTGAGGATACCAAACTTAATGAGGTTAAACGCTGGGTAGTGGTCAAGCCTCCAGGATCCGATGCAGCTGGTTTATTATTAGCGAAAGCGGCCAACGAAGAACAAGCGTCTCGGATTGGTAACCAAACAGGTGGTCGTGTTTTCTTATTTTTATATACGGATAATCTTGATCGAGATTATCAAAATTTATTGGATCATAAGATAGAAATCATTCGTCCTCCAGCCAAAGAAGATTGGGGGAAAGTATTGGTCTTTGCGGATCTGTATGGGAATTTATGGGATTTGATTGAACCAGCAGAAAAATAAAATACTTAAATTTTAAACTTTCAAGCAGTTAGAATCCGGCATTTTCTAGCTTAACCATAGCATTTCTTATGGCTTGTGTTCGAATTCTAGTAGCTGAATTTGTTTGGTCAAAAGTATTTATCCAATATTGAATGGTTAATTTATAGGTACTAGTATCTAAATCATCAATCTCTACAGAAGGTGCTCGATCTTCTTTGAGTACACCCTCAATATTCCCAATCGTATTTTTTAAAATCGCAATAGCTTTATCGGTGTCAGATCCATGGTTAATGCTGATATCAAACTGATAACGCATAAATCCATCGAGGGTATAATTAATAACTGGACTTTTAATTACACTAGCATTTGGGATATAAATATCTTTTCCATCAAAAGATTTAATTTGCGTATTACGGATGTTGAGCGCAATTACTTTGCCTTTGATTTTATTTAGTTCTACCGTATCACCTACTCGAAATGGTCGATTAAAAGCAAGGATGATCCCAGACAAAAAATTCTCACCGATATCTTTAAAAGCAAAACCGATAATTACGGCACTAACGCTAGCACCAGTTAACAATCCACCTGCCATCCCAGCCAATCCGATAATGTTCATGACAACCATGAGCGCAAAAATGACAATTCCTATTTTTATAATTCTACCCAGAAAAGCGGCCAATAGTGGATCATCCATCCGTTCAGTAAGTTTTCTATTAGCTACCTTACGACTCTGATTAGCAATGAGCCATAAGATATAAAAGACTAGAATTGCTAGAATTAGTTTAGGTAGAAGAATAAGAAACCCATCATAATAGATCTGCAAATTTGTCATTAAGTCATTTAGAAATTCGTTAGTCATTTTTTTAATTTTAAGAGGAGTAAAATTTAATGCTTCTAATGCGAAGGCAAGTTAACTCGAAATATTCAGGATTAATAGGAAGTTTTTATCATCATCATCCTTAGGATGAATTTCACGGTTATTTTTATTTTTTAAAAACCGGGAACTATTATTTCTAACCATTGGTTTTATAACCATGAATAACAAGATTAAAAATATCAAACGAGAAGAGGCGGAACGCCAGAAGATTCCCTGCATAGGAGAGATCGTGTTTTGATATTTTTTAAGATATAAAAACCAAATCGACGCTCGGCAGGAAATACCTGTCGGGCGTTTTTTTTATGCTAACGTAGGCAAAATGTAGTAAGTCACCGGCCTTTCACGTCGGATATTGCGGGTTCGAGCCCCGTCGTTAGTACCAAATATAGACTTGTAAGATAATGGTTGATTTATTGGAATTTGATTCCAGTGCTACCGCTTCGATGCTGACCAAGTCTTTTTTATGCTTTTTAGAAAAGTAAACATCCGTCCGTAGCCAAGTTGGTAAGGCATCGGTCTTTTAAACCGAAGAGCGCAGGTTCGAGTCCTGCCGGACGGACTATTTTTTGTGGAATAAAAGAGATTAAATAATCAACAATTTGTTTTTTATTTCTCTGGTAATTTTGTATATTTGTTGATCAATTAAAAAGAAGTTATAGAAGAACTTCTAAGCACTATTATATACTATACCAATGAGCAAAAACAAAGGTTCTCGAAAGAAAGATAAAGTGGTCGCCCCTGATCGTGCTGTTACCGAAGAAGGTAATATTTCTTTAAGTGGAATGTATCAAGATTATTTTCTAGATTATGCATCTTATGTAATCTTAGAACGTGCAGTACCTTCTATCGAGGATGGACTCAAACCAGTACAGCGTCGTATTTTACATGCCCTCAAAAAAATGGATGATGGTCGTTACCATAAAATCGCTAATGTGATTGGTCAAACCATGCAATACCATCCGCATGGAGATGCTGCTATCGGAGATGCCCTCGTTAACCTAGGCCAAAAAGATTTATTAATTGATCCACAAGGAAACTGGGGAGATCAGCGAACCGGTGACCGCGCTGCTGCACCTCGATATATTGAAGGGAGATTAACCAAATTCGCCCTCGAAGTAGCTTTTAATTCGCAGACGACCGAATGGCAATATTCTTACGATGGTCGTAATCAAGAACCGATTAATCTGCCGATGAAATTTCCACTCGTTCTTGCACAAGGAGTAGAAGGAATCGCTGTGGGACTGTCGACCAAAATCATGCCCCATAATTTTATTGAACTCATCCGGGCATCCATTAAAATTTTACAGGATAAACCTTTTAGAATATTACCTGATTTTCAGACAGGTGGACTCATCGACGCCACGGAATATAACCTTGGTAAACGTGGTGGAAAAATTAAGGTACGTGCTAGAATTGAACAAAAAGATAAAACGACCTTACTCGTCAAAGATCTACCTTATAATGTCACGACCAGTAACTTGATTGATAGTATCATCAAAGCGAATGATAAAGGAAAAATTAAGATTAAAAAAGTAGTTGATAATACAGCAAAATATGTAGAAGTTCAGATCGATCTAGCGGCGGGTATTTCTCCTCAAATAACAATTGATGCTTTATATGCTTTTACCAATTGTGAAGTATCTATTTCTCCTAATGCTTGTGTGATTATTGATGATAAGCCACACTTTTTGTCTGTTAATGATATTCTGAAATTTTGTACACAACGAACAAAAAATTTACTGAAGCAAGAACTAGAAATTAAATTATCTGAGCTACAAGAAAAATGGCATTTTGCGAGTTTAGAAAAAATATTTATTCAGAATAGAATCTATCGTGAAATTGAAGAGTGTGAATCTTGGGAAGAGGTACTCAAGGTAATCGCTAAAGAATTGAAAAAATATATTATTACGCCCGAAGATGGTAAGCCAAAGAAAGGAGATAAGCGCGTAAAATTATTAAGAGATGTTACCGAAGAAGATATCGCTCGCTTGACTGAAATAAAAATTCGTCGTATTTCTAAATACAATGCATTTAAAGCAGACGAACTGATTGCTCGCTTAGAAGCAGATATCAAACAAACCAAACATGATCTTAAACATCTAACAGATTTTTCTATTGCTTACTACCAAAACCTATTAGATAAGTATGGTAAAGGACGAGAACGTAAAACAGAGATTACGTCTTTTGAAACGATCAAGGCGCGAGCCGTAGTAGCAAATAACACCAAACTTTATATTAATCGTAAAGAAGGATTTATTGGTTCTGGACTTAAGAAGGATGAGTTTGTTTGCGACTGTGCAGATATTGACGATATCATTGTCTTTCGAAAAGACGGGGTGATGAAAGTAGTCCGAATGGGAACGAAAGTTTTTGTTGGGAAGAATGTTTTACATGTAGCCGTCTGGAAAAAAGGAGATGAACGGATGACTTACAACATGATTTATTTAGATGCTAAGACAGGTAAGTCGATGGCCAAACGTTTTCCTGTTAAAGGGATTACGCGTGACCGAGATTATGATCTGACCAAAGGAGCTAAAGGATCACGAATCCATTATTTGTCTGCCAATCCCAATGGAGAATCAGAGGTAGTATCCATCGTATTATCACCAACTTCTAAAGCTCGAAAAAAAGTATTTGATTATTATTTTGAAGAGCTGGATATCAAAACCCGCTCGGTCAATGGAAATATCGTTACGCAATATCCTGTAAAGAAAGTCACCCTTAAAGAAGTGGGTAAATCCACACTAGGTGCACAAAAAATATTTATGGATAAAGTCAGCGGTCGTCTGAACACAGAAGAACGTGGTGTTTCATTGGGTGATTATGATACAGGTGATAAAATACTTGCAATTTATAAGGATGGAACCTATGAAGTGAATGAGGCTGATTTGACTAAAAAATATGATACTAAAGAACTACTACATATCGGTAAATATAGTACTAAGTTAGTCGTCAATGCGGTCTACTTTGATGGTAGTAAAAAGTGGACCATGGTCAAACGATTCCAGATCGAGACCATGACCAATAATACGAAGTACAATTTTATTACCGAACATCGTAGTTCAAAATTATTCTTTGTTTCTATCAAGCCAAAACCTGTTATTTTATACGAAGTAAAAGAGAAAAAAGAAAAAGTGGAGTACGAATTAAATATCGTAGATTTTATTGACGTGAAAGGTTGGAAAGCGGTCGGAAATAAATTGGAAGAAAGTCGTATCATGAATGTACGGGACAATACAAAAAATAAGAAAAAATTATCACCTGGCGATTCTGTTGATTTTGATGTAGATGATAAAGGTCAAGGTAAGATGTTTTAAATAAGATTTTTACAAAAAGAATTAAACGGTGACAACCAAAGATTACCAAGCACTTGCTCCTTCTATTCCGCGTCAGCCTGGGGTGTATCGGTTTATAAACAAAGAAGATACGATACTATATGTGGGCAAAGCAAAGAGTCTCAAAAGCCGCTTGTCTTCCTATTTTGGTGAGCGTAAAGATCGGGTACGTAAAACCAAGGTAATGGTGAAGAATGCACACCGGATCGAATTTACAGTGGTTGATACGGAGGCAGATGCGCTTCTGCTAGAAGCAACACTCATCAAAAAATATCAACCTCGATACAATGTTGCCCTCAAAGATGGGAAGACATATACCTATCTAGTGATCAAAAAAGAACGTTTTCCAAGAGTCTTTTTAACCAGACGATTTATTCG
>JALZUU010000299.1 GCA_023300665.1 Saprospiraceae bacterium
AAATACTTGGGAAACGTTAACTTTTGATCTTTCCATGGGTTGCCCAAATCCAGTTGATCTAAATATTACATATGATAAAGTAAGTCTGTTTCCTAATTTTACTTGTGATCCAGATGCTTGTGGTGCTCCGAATCCAGGAGTTGGTTCTATGTTTACCACAGAAGCTTTCTATTTTGATAATATTCAATTAGCTACCGGGCCAGCAGCCACTGTTTGTACAGGCAATGTGCCGATTGAAACCTTACCAAACGGAATGGATTACACAATTACCAGTGATGCTACAGGTAATGTGGATGTGGTCCTTACCGTTGTAGACAATCCCGTAGGATTAGTTGGATTTTTCGGAGGACCGGGTAATCCAATTTCTTTTCCAGATGGAACCGGAACGTTTACTTTTAACTTCCCTAATGAAACCGTTGGAGCTGCTTTCGTCGTAGACATGTTCTTTAACTGGGCTGCAGGTGGAGCAGGAAATTCTGAGACAGTTGCTGTTATTGTTGATGGTCCGTGTATGGTTCCAGATACAGATGTAGAATTCTGTGTAGATATAAGTTGTCTTCCACAAATGTTTGCTCCAAGTGTTTTTGGAACATTCCCTAACGCGTTTTTTGATCCAGGTCAAAATCAATTATCTGATCCTGATGGAGATGGAATTTTCTGTGCTACCGTAACACTACCTCCAGGAGACTATGAATTCCTATTCTTTGCGAATGGAGAAGCAGAATCTTTTGCAGCAGGCTCACCTTGTACGGTAACAAACTTCGGATTTACTAACCGTGCCTTAACCGTTGGAACGACTAGCCCACAAATGGTAACATTTGGATGGGAAAGCTGTGATGCTACTTGTACTGTTCCAGTACCTGCACCAGAAATTCCAATTGATTTTGGTGACGATGCTGTGGATTATAATTTGACAGATTTTGGTGGAGCCTTTTCCGTCATTGGTCCTGATCCAACAGATGCTAACAATCCAGTTCTTTGTATTAATAAACCTCCTGGCTCTCAATGTTGGGCTGGAACTACGGTTGGAGGTGATCCAGCTTGTTTAGAAAATCCAATTTCATTTTCAGCGGGTAATATGGTTTTGACCATGGATGTATATTCAGGTGCTGCAGGTACTCCAATGCTGCTAAAAGTTGAAAACTGTACGAATCCAGGAATTGCTTCTGAAGTACTAGTGCTTACTACGGTAGCGAATGCTTGGGAAACCTTGGCTTTTGATTTTTCAACTGGTTGTCCTGCTCCTTTGGATGTAAACCAAACGTATGATCAAATTACCGTATTCCCGAATTTTACTTGTGATCCTGATGCTTGTGGCGTACCAAATCCAGGTGCTGCTTCTCCTTTCTTGACGACGCCATATTATGTGGATAATATCCAGTTCTGTGACGAATCAGTTCCACCTGTAATTGTTTGTCCAGCAGATGTAACGGTTCAATGTGATGGAGATGTTAGTCCTGCTGCAACAGGTATGGCTACCGCAACCAACCTTTGTAGCGAAGCAGTTGTTAGTTTTGTGGATGTTTCTACTCAAGGAGCTGGTTGTGCTGCCTATAACTTTACGATTACTCGTACTTGGACGGCCATAGATGGTGGAGGATTTACCGCTACTTGTGATCAAATCATAACGGTAGAAGATTCAACTCCTCCAGTGCTTACTTGTCCTGCGGATGTGACGCTTGAATGTGATGGTGATCCAACTACTGCAGGAACAGGAATGGCGACTGCTACTGATAATTGTTCTTCAGCTGCTGAAATCGTTATCACTTCTAGTGATGTATCTACACAAGGAACAGATGGTTGTTCTCAATTTGAATTTATGATTACCAGAACATGGACAGCAACCGATGCTTGTGGTTTGAGTGCTACGTGTATTCAGATTATCAACGTTGGATCTACCACTCCAGCAGCGATTACTTGTCCTGCGGATCAGACCTTAGCGTGTGATGAGTTCCCTCCTGCTTTTGGAAATACTGCTGCTGCATTTATCGAAATCGGTGGATCTTTTGCAGGTAACTGCTCTAGTGATCTAGCCAACTTTACGGTTACTTCTACCGATCTACCACATCTTACTAGTTCCTTAGATTTCTGTCCAGGTGCTCCTGTTGCAGATAGAACGATTACTCGAACATATGTACTGACGGATGCTTGCGGAAACGTAAGCACTTGTACGCAAGCCTTTATCTTTGATCCAAGTAATGCAGGACCAGTACTTACCAGTACACCTGCGGATCAAACAGTAGATTGTGCTGCGAATGCAATTCCACAGTTAGCCTTATTTAACGCTGAAGGAACTTGTAGCGATCTTACTTTCACGGTTAATGATCCAACTTCAAATGGTACGGCTGGTTGTCCAGGTAATACTATTCAGTATATCTATACCGCGACGGATGAATGTGGACGTTCTGTTTCACATGTTCAAACTTATACTTTGGCCAATGAAGGTCCTGAGTTTGTTTGTCCAGTAGACATTTGTGTGATTGATTGTCCATCGGATAATGAAATGATTCAAGCGACGTTTGATGCGTATGCTGAATTAGCTACGGTAATTTCAAGTTGTTCCGTAGGTATTACCGTTGGAAATAACTTTAATACGAATGGTTTTATTAATCAAAACTGTGCAAATCCTACGGTACAAGTAGAAGGTGCCGTTGCTTACCAAATAGTTACATTTACGGCTTCTGATGTTTGTGGTCGAAATTCAACTTGTACGGCATTAGTGGTACTTAAAGACACAAATGGTCCAGTAATGACTGGAAGTGTTTCCGCTGGTGTAGCGAGTTGTGATGATGCTGATATTCAGTTTGGCTATAACAATTGGGCAGCGCTTCAAGTGAGTAACTTAGCAGCGATGGACGAATGTTCTGGTTCTGCTGTTACTGTGACTTATTCTCCTGCAACACCGAATACGGATTGTTCAAGTGGATTAGCTACGACGGTTGTAAACTTTATAGCTGAAGATGCTTGTGGAAATGTAACGGTTCAAACAGCTAATTACCAAATCATTGATAATGGTCCAGGTGAGCCAGTTATGGCTACCGTTACGGGTACATTAATGACGGAAGAGAATGAATTGGTTGCGTTAGCGAATGTTGAAGTAGATGGATTCTCAAATAATATGATGACTACGAATGAAGATGGATATTACCATTTTGATTTGCTGATGGCACAGAATTATTCGATTACTCCTACTCGTAATGATGATCCATTAAATGGAGTTACGACGTATGACTTGATTTTGTTAGGTCAGCATGTATTGGAAGTTAATCTATTAGATTCACCCTACAAGATGATTGCTGCTGATGTAAATGAATCAGGAAGTATTACTGCGTTAGATATGATTGAATTACGTCGATTGATTCTACAAATTGATGATGCGTTTAGTTCTGAAAAATCATGGACATTTGTGGATGCTGGGTATACCTTCCCAAATTCTAGTAATCCATTTGCGACTACTTATCCAACGGCAGCGAATATCAATAATCTAACAAGTAGTGAGGTTATCGACTTTATCGGTGTGAAGTTAGGAGATTTAAATGCATCTGCCACGCCAAATCTTTTAGCATCCGGAGACACACGTTCAAGTGATGGTTCGTTAAAGATCAAATTGGAAGATGAAATGCTAAGTGCAGGTCAGACTTACCAATTAGCCTTTAATGCAAACGACTTTAAAGACGTAGCTGGATTCCAGTTTACGCTAGATTTCGCAGCAGAATACTTGGAAGTAGTAGATTATGAAACGAGTGCGTTGAGCAATATGTCAGCAAACAATTTCGGATTTACAAAAGCCAATGAAGGTAAAGTTACCGTTAGTTGGAATGAGACGAATGGTGTAAGCATGGCAGACGATGCCAGCCTATTCGAAATAAGCTTTACGGCTTTAGCGGATGTGCAGTTAAGCGAAGTGCTAGCAATCAACTCTAGTGTGACGGCAAACGAAGCTTACCAAGCAGACTTACGTAAAGATGTTGTGTTAGATTTTGGAAAAGCGATTGCTGCGGATAAAGGATTTGCTTTATTACAGAATCAACCAAATCCATTTAACCAAGAGACGGTGATTGGATTCCAGTTACCAGAAGCATCTGAAGCGACCTTGACGATCTACGATGTATCTGGTCGAGTAGTGTATACGCGAACGAGCACGTATGATTCAGGATTACACCAGGTGATGATGGATAAAGCTGATTTAGGTGCGACCGGAGTGTTGTATTATCAGTTGTCTACGCCTGAATTTAATGAGACGAAGAAGATGATTGTATTGAAATAATTATTTTCAAAAGTACTAGGTAATTTATTTTACCTAATATAATAGTCCGCTTCGAACTGATGGTTCGGAGCGGGCTTTTTTTGTTCAAATGAAATTTATAGACAGTGGCTTTTTTCTTTTTTATGAAGGATTAGTTATCATTGCATAATCAATTCTCAAATAATCTGAAGATATTTTTCTATGAGGATATAAAAAGCATGCTAAAAAACATACTGATACTTTTCTTCTGTTGTTGTTTTTACTCTTGTTTTGCACAAGACCTACAATTTAATGTTCAACATTTCGATGTAAATAATGGTCTGGTTGGTCGAGAAGTTTTTTCAGTTCACCAAGATGAGCGTGGAATCATTTGGTTAGGGACGGATAGTGGATTGAATAGTTTTGATGGAATAGATTTTAAATTGGTTAAAGACACCACTAATCAATTATCGGCTGGAAAAATCACAGGGATTAAAAGAACCGAACAAGGTAAATTTTGGATTGAAAAACAGTTGGGCACACCAGTTCTTTTTGACCCATTGACAAAGACGATCGAATCTGATGCTCAAGAATTTGAGTTAACAAAAAACATGAATATTCTTTTTCCTCGAGGGAATAATTCTGAGGTTTTTTTTAGAGATGAAGATGGGCAAGTTTTTTATTTTAATGAAAAAGAAAAAATTGTTCCATTTGGAAATATAAAAATTTCTCCGTTAGATTATGCCAGACCCAGTCCTTGGAACACCCTTCTAATCAACAAAGCAGATTCACTTCGATTATTAGAAGTAAACCGGGAAGGAGATATTTTAAGAAATGTTCCAATCCGCAGAAGGCAACATAATAGTTATGATCAGAAGCAAAATTTTCTAATCGGCTTTCACAGAGGAATTAATAATTCTACGAGAGTAGATGAGAAAATTTTTTCGTTAGAGAAAGATGGTTCTGTAAAACCTATTTCATTAAAAATTAATAATAGAGCATTAGTATTTGGTGATTTTAGTTTAGGAAAAAAAGACGCTAGTCGAGAAAATTTTGAATGTTATTTAAAATTAACCAAAGATAGTCGAGGAAATACCTGGTTGGTTGTTAATGGGGATATTTGGTTGTTTGATGAAAATGGAAACTTTAAAGCCAATTTAACTTCTAGGTTATTTTCCTTTATCAATAATTCTAATTTAAGCATCAATCATCTTTATATTGATAGAGATGATCGATGTTGGGTAAGTACCATTTTTGGGCTATTTATGATCCAGCTTAAGGAGAATCCATTTGATCATTACTTAGTTGATAATAATAGATACAGTACTCGAGGAATCGCCGAACTACCTAATAATAGACTATTGATTTTTTCTTATGAGGGAACCCAAATTTTAGATAAAACAACCAAAGTTTCAGAACTTACGATTGAATTAGATGGTCTTGGTTTATTTCAAGATAAGAATGATATAATTTTTCTTGGGGCTCATGGTACTGGTCTGCACCAGCTGGTCGGTAATGTTTTTGCCTATAGCGATAATTCAGACCCAGCATTTGGAGAAATTCATATTAGGGTACCTTACCGAGATCAAAAGACCGATCAATTATTTTTAGGAACCACCGCTGGCTTATATATTTTTGCCAATGATTCTATTCAACCATATACTAAGCTAAATCAATTTCAAGATTTACAAAAATATTTGATCACGAGTTTTTACCAGAATCAGGAAGGAATCTGGATTGGTACGATGAATGGTGTTTACCTATTAGATCCTCAAAAAGGAATTATTGATCATTTTAAATTTCCAAATCAATATATTTATCATATCCACGAAGATTCGACAGGTGATTTTTGGATAGCCACTGCTGGAGGGCTGATTCACTGGCAACGTTCTAAAAATAAAGTGCGACAATTAACCACCATAAATGGTCTTTCCCATAATCTTATTGTGGCAGTTTATGAAGATGAAAATGGATTTTTATGGCTGCCAAGTAATGATGGATTAATGCGTTTTGATAAAAAAAACGATGGAGTGGTGATATTTAATACCAGTGATGGAATTTCTCATCAAGAATTTAATAGGTATTCTCATTACCAAGCCAAAGATGGAAGATTATATTTTGGTGGGATTAATGGGGTTAATGCTTTTTATCCAAGCAAGCTTAATTTTATTGAAAACAATGCTCCTTTTATTGTTACCCAACTTCATAAATTTGATGCTCGTAAAGGACGATTGATGGATAGGTCTAATCAATTTTTTAAGAATCCAAAAATTGAATTAAATCCTGGAGACAAATTTTTTACGCTAGATTTTTCTTTATTGGATTATATATCAAAATCCCACCTTTTTGCTTGGAGGATTCTAGGATTAGATGAGGAATGGAATTTTCAACGGGAGAATTCCTTAAGAATCAATTCATTGCCTGCTGGCAATTATATCTTAGAAATAAAAGCAAAAGGACAAGGTGGTAACTGGGCCAAAAATCAATTAAGTGTACCT
>JALZUU010000300.1 GCA_023300665.1 Saprospiraceae bacterium
CCACAAAAATCGGTAGCGTACTTATCAAGTCAAAACCCCAGTGCACCAAAAAACATAACAAGGTTCCTAAAATAAATGCCACTATCTGGTTACGAGTAAGACTAGAAGCCAACAATCCAATGGCTACAAAAGCAGCAGCCAACATCACCAATCCAAAATAAGATCCTATTACTCCCCCACTATCCAAATTTCCTGGAGGTGAACCGAGTTGATGAACGCTATAATAATATAATCCAGTTGGAAGTAAGGCGAATAATACCAGTACGAGTCCAGCAAAAAACTTTCCTAATACAATGGATAAATCACTGATGGGTCGAGTAACTAATAATTCGATGGTTCCACTTTGTTGCTCTTCCGCAAAACTGCGCATACATACAGCAGGAATTAAAAATAAAAAAATAATTGGCCCCATCGAAAAAAGCTGATCTAAAGTAGCATATTCATAATCTAGAATACTATAATCTGGAAAAACCCACATCAATAATCCGGTCATCAAAATGAATACACCAATGACTACGTAGCCGATTACGGAGCTAAAAAAAGCATTGATTTCTTTTATAAAAATTGCGTACATCTTAAGGGCTTAATTAGGGGTTGAAGCGTTGGTTTCGATGATGTGCCGATCATTGTAGATCAACAAACATTTAAACATTTTTTCTTCTAATTCGTAATCTTCGATTTGATAGATTGCTCGTAATAAAGTGGGATCATCTTTTAAGCAAACTACCATATTTTCGTAATTATAATCCAATACTTCTCCCGTTTTAAACAATAGTATTTTTTCTTTTTTAATTTTTAAGTTACGCTTTTCAACTGAGCGTCGAAAAGGCGCTGCAGTTACTGGATTATACGCAGAGAAGACGATCTCTTTTTCCTCTCGTGTTTCATAAGAATAATAGCACAATGCTCCTCTTACTCTTATTCCAGAAAACAAGGTAAGCGGTTCATTTTTTCGTTTTTCAATTTTTACAAATGGAATTCCTCCCATTGTAAACCCCCAAATACTATCTAATAAATTTTCTGCGGATGGACCCAATGATTTTTGTTTTAAGATTTCTGCTTTAACCGTAAAATTTTCTGGATTAGAGAATACATTTCCGTGTAGCTCTTCCCATTTCAATACTGGTTTATTTTTTTGAAAATCTGCAAAGGAAAAATAAATCCCGTCGTTAAATTTATAATTTTTAGTTACGACTGCTTGCGCTTCTTGAGCAGTTAGATTTCCAACTACTAAAAGCATTAGTAATCCTAATAAAAAAACAACGCTATCTATCCAGCTACTTCTCATTGATTAATCCTTAGTTAATTCCTGAAAAACATTTTCTACACTTCGTACCTGCTTTTGCATTCCTAGCAAAGTCAGATTATTATCGACGGCAAACTTAAAAATTCCTTCCCGTGGATCTCCTTTATCTTCAACTTGTAAATTCCATTCTCTATCAGATATATTTTTGACAGATTGTACGCCAGAAATTTTCTTCAGTAAAGCAGCCGTGGTTTTCTCTTTAAATTCTACGGTGATCGTCAAAGCATTTGAAACAATACTTTGCAAGGCATCAATTTTTTCGTTGGCAACTGCTTTTCCTTTATTGATGATCAGCACACGATCACAAATTGCTTGTACCTCTTGCATGATATGGGTAGAAAAAATCACCGTCTTTTCATCTCCAATTTTTTTGATCAATTGACGAATTTCTACCAATTGGTTAGGATCGAGCCCACTAGTTGGCTCATCCAAAATAAGTACTTGTGGATCATGAAGCATCGCTTGTGCTAATCCAACCCGTTGTCGATATCCTTTAGAGAGTGCGCCAATCAGTTTATTTTGTTCCCGCGTAAGGCCAGTTTGTTCAATCATTTCATCTACCCGAGCACGTGCGCTAGGAAGTTTGTGCAATCCAGCTACAAACCGCAGATATTCTCGCACATACATGTCTTTATAAAGTGGATTGTGTTCTGGAAGATAACCAATCTGGCTTCTAACCTCCATCGGAGAAGTAACCGTATCATACCCACAAACCTCAGCCGTTCCTTCTGTCTGTGGAATGAAACAGGTCAAGATTTTCATCGTCGTCGTCTTTCCCGCACCATTCGGCCCTAGAAATCCAAGTATTTCTCCCTTTTCCACTGAAAAACTAAGGTTGTCAACCGCTCGTTGCTCCCCGTAAATTTTGGTTATTTGATTAATTTTTACTGACATAAGGTATTTTCCGCCTAACTACTAGTTGTGAATGCTTATTGAAGTTGTTTTAAAAAAGAGCTTCATCCTGACAATCAAGCTTTTATCTTCGATTTTGAACATCATTTTAAAACAACTTCATTTATTTCTAAATAAAAAGGCTATTTTTTAACGACGGTAAAGCTACTAAATTTCATCTCTACCACAAAGAGGAAAAGTTTTCCATTTTTTGTCCGCTTGCGGTTATTTTGTGAACATCCTTAAAACACTTCGTAAACTTTAGTAGTTTTAAAGTTAATTCAACACTTATAATAGAATTTAAAAAATTAATAAAATGAAAAATTTACTAGTTCTTTTAGTATTTAGTGCACTGACTTTTATCAGTTGCCAATCAGAATCTAAACCAACATCTTCAGCAAAAACATCTAAAGCTGATGTGTCCGTTCCAGTTGCTACTCCTGCTGCTGCTCCCGCTCCTGTTGCTGCTGCACCAGAGGCAGATATGATGGATGAGAAAAAAATGAAGGACGAAGCTCCTACGGTGCCTGCAGCGGCTACCACAGCTACTAAATCCGTAAAAAATATGGAAAAACCAGCTGTAGAAAAAATGAACAAAGCCAAAGAAATGAAGGATAAAATGACGGAGGCAAAAGAAGATATGACCGATAAAATAGCGGCTGAAAAGGAAAAAATGGCGGCAGAGACAGCTAAGATGAAAGCAGAAGCAGAAATGAAAGCTGCAGAAAAAGCAAAAGAAATGAAGGATAAGATGAAGGATGAGATGGGTGATAA
>JALZUU010000301.1 GCA_023300665.1 Saprospiraceae bacterium
TCCAATGGAGAAACAGCCTCCAATGATTGAGTCTTTAAAATCAAAAAACGACAAAGCAAAAAGCAAGCTGCCGGAATTATAAATAAAGGACTAGTGAATAACCAAGACAACTCTTTTCTATCCCTAAAATAATATCCCATCAATGGAAATACCGCTAAAAAGGTAATGGCATTTTCTTTTGAAAATAAGGCCAATAAATACATTCCTAAGGCACTGACAAGGTGTGCAATTTTTGATCCTTCTAAATATTTTAAATAAAAACGAATAGCTAATAAACAGAAGAAAAAACTAAGAATTTCATCCAAACTTTTAATATTGGCCACGACTTCAACATGAACTGGATGGGTCAGAAAAATAACGGTAATCGCTGCAATAATATACGCATGCATTTCTGGCCAAAAAGCGCGCAAGGTTTTAAATAGCACAACAATCGTCCCCGCAAAAAATAAAATATTTACTAAGTGGAATAAGAAAGGCTTGTCTGGGCTTACCTGCCAAATAGCGGCAAAAACCGCCAAAGAAATTGGTCGATAAAGCGTCCCAGTACTATTCCAATAACCGAAGCGATAGTGGGTCGTAAAGATCTCCGGCCAACCCGCAAATCCTTTTTTTACCACAAAATTATCGGTAATCACAGACGCATCATCCAAGGCATATTGATGTCCGAGGGTATTAACGTAGAGTAAAAAAGCAAAAAATCCAAGTAGCCAAGGCAGCCATCTTAAGATTGGAGTCGTAGGTTTTGCTTTTTTTAGGTTCGCCTTTTTTTGAGATATTTTCTTTTGAGTTTTTTTCTTTGCCATCAATGGGCGAATTTAAGAAATCTCGATTAAGTAAAGAAAAAAATCGAGATTTTCTTTTACTAGAATTTATCCCTACATTAGCATCTGATAAAACTGTTTTAACCCAAAGTATTCTTTACATACTGTACCTGAGAATCCTAAATAATCAAAAATGATAGATTTTAACCTCGGCACCCTAGATCTAAGTATCATGATCCTTTATGGGGTATTTATAATTGGATATGGAATTTACCACTCAAAAAGAAATTCTTCAGAAGAATATTTTCTTGGAGGAAGGAGTTTAACTTGGCCAGTGGTCGGTATTTCTTTATTCGCTGCTAATATTTCAAGCTCTACACTGATTGGGTTAGCAGGTTCTGCTTATTTATTGGATATGACGGTCTATAACTATGAATGGTATGCCGTCTTGGTTTTAGTCTTTTTTGCCATATTCTTTTTACCCTTTTATCTAAAAAGTGGGGTTTATACCATGCCTGAATTTTTGGAAAAACGATATGATGAACGCTCCAGATATTATTTTTCCTTTATCACTGTTGTTGGAAATATCTTGATTGATACGGCGGCGTCTTTATATGTCGGAACGTTGGTTTTAGGATTAATTTTCCCTGATTTAGAGCCTTGGATCGTTATACTTATTTTGGCGGCTTCCGCAGCAGCCTACACCATCCCAGGTGGATTAAACTCCGTGGTAAAAACAGAAGTTATCCAAGCCATCGTCCTTATTTTTGGGTCTTGTGTGTTGACTTGGTACGGATTATCTGCCGTTGGTGGCTGGGGAGGTATGATTACACAATTGGACGAATTGAAGGCCGCTGGTATAACGACCAAAGATGCATCAGAGGCCATGACCATCATTCGAGATAATGACGGTGAATGGTGGAGACAATATAGTAGCCCGATCGTTCCGTGGTGGGGTTTGCTGACGGGTGTTCCGTTACTGGGTTTCTATTTTTGGGCGAATAATCAGTTTATGGTACAGCGAGTTTTGAGTGCAAAAAGTTTGAATCATGGTCGTTGGGGTGCTTTGTTTGCTGGCCTACTTAAGTTGCCGGTGATCTTTATCATGGTAATTCCAGGTGCGATTGCGTTTTTGTTATTTAGAGAAAAAGAAGTAGCCTTTCAAACGACCAGTGGTTTATGTAAAAACTTGGCCGATTGTACGGATTTTACTTATCCAACTTTAATTTTTGAATTATTACCTCCGGGTTTATTGGGATTGGTTGTGGCAGGTTTATTAGCAGCGATGATGAGTAGTATTTCTGCGACTTTTAACTCTGCTTCGACTTTGATTACGATGGATTTTGTCAAAAAATTCAAGCCGGATATGACCAGTCAGCAATTGGTAAAAAGTGGTCAAATTTCTACTTTAATTTTAGTGATTCTCGCTTCTCTATGGGCGCCACAGATTGGAAAGTATGGGGACTTATTCCGATACCTTCAGGATATTCTTGGATATATTGCGCCGCCGATTGTTTCTACCTTTATTCTAGGGTTATTTTGGAAACGAGCGACCAGTACGGGAAGTTTTGTTAGTCTACTTTTCGGAATGTTTATGGCGGCCGTTTGGGTATATGGAATCGTCACAGAAATTGATTATTGGTTCTTCCAATTGCATTTCTTACTGCGAACGACGGTGCTTTTTGTGCTTTGTTTAATTGTTCATATCCTCGTTAGTTTGGCTAGTGAACGTCCTGCGGCTGAAAAGCTGAAAGGAATGGTTTGGACACCGAAACTCATTGCAGAAGAAACGGAAGAATTAAAGGATTTAGCTTGGTATCAGAATTACCGGATTTTATCGGTGCTATTATTGATCATTACGGTTTTTGTGGTCGGATACTTTTGGTAGGAAAATCATTTTAAAATTTAATCGCAAAGGCAGAAAGGTTAGACTTTCTGCCTTTGTGGTTTTAGTGGACGAAGAGGTGTTTGGAGATGTGCAACACGACATGCTACGCGGTCGGATGGATCATCGCTTGGGGTTGAGTTATTGACATTTAATCCCTAGAGAATTTTGGCATAGGTTTATTCTATTTGAAAGCTAATCAATCTACTAATTCTTATAAATTGTCAATGATGATTTTTAATAGTCGTGCGGTAATTTTTAGAAAATAGGACCGGAGTACATTTTTTGTTGGTTGGTTAGTTTGGTTATTGGCTATTGCTAGGATGTTAAATTTACGTTATAAAAGGGGAAATTTTCTTCTGCATTTTTTCTCGAAAAAATGTAGAAGAAAATACTGCGACCACGCTGTGGTCGGATGTTTAACGCTAACTATGTTAGCTAACATAATGTGACCGCTCTGCGGTCATTTTTCCTGTCAAAGCTATGACCGCAGAGCGGTCACAGTATATTAGCCAAGGTTTCGCGTCAGAGGTTTCGACCGCAGAGCGCATGCGCTTCAACTTAAGAAAAAAGAATACTTTGATATAAGATATATAAAAAAGCTGTTTAACTTTGAAAACGACAAAATTAACTCA
>JALZUU010000302.1 GCA_023300665.1 Saprospiraceae bacterium
GTTCTATTTCTGCGATAGAAGAAGGCAGATAGCCAAAGGCAAAAAGCCAACAGCAAAAAAATAATTATGGCATTTATCAGAGTATTTAGAACACCGAAACACAGTAAGTTTGATTATAATCCGATGTATTGGAATCCTGAAAAGGAAGACTTACAGGAACGCTTGGAAAGTGTTGAAAAAAGTAATACCGATGACCCAGAGGCATTAAAGGCTCGAATTGGTCGAGGACTACGGCATCGAACGGCTGGTATTAGTTCTGAAACGCGTGGTTTCCGTTCTCGACAAGTCCAAAAGTCCAATAAGACTTTGGTCATCGTTTTGATCGTTTTGATGATTAGCGCCCTTGGATTATTATTCTATTTAGCTCCTATGATTCAGGCAGCAACTGAGACGGCCATCTAAGAGAGACTTGAAATCTATTTTAGAAGCTTGATCAAAAATGAATATTGAACATCGAATATTCATTATTCAATATTGAATCACAAACGTAAATACCGCGAGAGAGGATTCTGTTTTAAATTCCTGATTATCAAATAAATACATTTTTAATTTTATTTACTCAATCTTACTTGTTTGATCGAAATTTTATCATTTAAATTTATAAAAAACAAATTGAAAAATTTTCAATAAATTCAGGGTAGATTGAACACCTTAATAAGGAATAAGAAGTAAAAAAACAACTCAACAACACAACACACTATGGGGGACATTATCAGTTTATTACCCGATTCTATTGCCAATCAGATTGCCGCCGGAGAAGTGATTCAGCGGCCTGCTTCGGTTATCAAAGAGCTAATGGAAAATTCCATTGATGCGGGTAGTACGTCCATCAAGTTGATTATCAAAGATGCTGGTAAGACTTTGCTCCAAGTGATTGATGATGGTTGTGGAATGTCAGATCAAGATGCACGAATGTGTTTTGAACGTCACGCTACTTCTAAAATAAAAAAAGCCAAAGACCTTTTCGCGATTCGAACCATGGGATTTCGAGGAGAAGCAATGGCTTCGATTGCAGCGATTGCACAAGTAGAAATGCGTACCCGTCGACAGACCGATGAGTTGGGTGTTAAGATTATGATCGAAGGTTCTGAAGTTAAATCTCAAGAACCTTGTCAGTGTATGGTGGGAACGAGTATTTCTGTTAAGAATCTTTTTTATAATGTTCCTGCTCGTCGTAATTTTCTAAAATCAGATACGGTAGAAATGCGTCATATTGTGGATGAGTTTCAGCGCATTGCGTTGGCACATCCGGACCTTTTCTTTTCTTTACATCATAATAATAGCGAAGTATTTCATCTGCCTGCTGGAAATTTACGACAGCGGATTGTTGGAATGTTTGGGAGCAATACCAATAAAAAATTAGTTCCTATTTCAGAAAATACCGATGCCCTTAATATGGAAGGCTATGTAGGTAAACCTTCTTTTGCGAAGAAAACGAGAGGAGAACAATTTTTCTTTGTCAATCAACGCTACATCAAAAGTGGCTATCTGAATCATGCCATTATGACGGCTTACGAAGATCTGTTGCCGAAGGATACTTTTCCGTTGTATGTTATTTTTTTAGAAATAGATCCAGCACGAATTGATATCAATGTCCATCCGACTAAGCAAGAAATTAAGTTTGAAGATGAACGATTAGTCTATAATTATTTAAAAGTTGCGGTGAGACATGCTCTCGGTCAATATAGTATTACGCCCACCCTCGATTTTGAACAGGAGACGAGCATGAATGCTTTGCCAGTGATGAATCCGAAAATATCTAACGATAGAGGAGGGAATGAAAATAGATTTGAAAGTCGAAGCTCCTCAGGTAATCCTTCTAATCAAAAGAAAACAGCTGGAAGTCATCCTGGATCTCCTTCGCGATTGGAATCTTCTAACCTACGTAATTGGCAAAAATTATACGAAGGCCTTGACGAATTGGATGAAACGGATGGTACTCAACAATCAGTTACCATCGAAAGTGCAGCTAGCAAAACACCTGAATTAGGTAGTGATCAAGATCACCCCTTGGCCGAATCACGGGTTCCCTATCAAATACATGGTACTTATATCGTTTCGCAAATCAAATCAGGTTTTATTTTGATTGATCAACGGACCGCTCACAAGCGTATTCTCTACGAACGATATCTTCATGATTTACAAAATAATCAACAAGGCGTACAGCAAAAATTATTTACCAAAACCATCTCCGTCGCTCCAGCAGACAAGCCGCTACTCGATGAGATTCTACCTCAAATCAAACAACTCGGTTTTGATATCGAAGACTTTGGCAATAATAGCTATGTCATTCACGGTATTCCCGCTGAATTGTCGAAAGGTTTGGACGAACAACAACTGATCGAAGACCTACTAGAACAATACAAAGCCAATATGGAACTCAAAATGGGAATTGTCGAAAATATCGCACTTTCCTTGGCGCGTGGTAGTGCCATCAAACGAGGCCAAAACCTAGGTTCCGAAGAAATGCGCGAATTGATCGACAAATTATTTGCCTGTCAAGCGCCCTACAAAGGCCCAACAGGAGATCATTGTTTTGTTACTTATGAACTAGATGATCTTAAAAAACGTTTTTCTAAATAGAAGTGTTTTTAGATAAGCGCTTATATTAGTTTTACCAATTAAGGTGATTCTAACGACCCGAAAGCCATTACCATTTTCTAAAATCATAATAAAAATATGTTTCCACCGCTCACTGACGTTGTAAAAAGCCTTATCATTATCAACGTAATGATGTTTATCGGTACACATGTGGCCGGAAATGAAATCAAATATATGCTTGCGGT
>JALZUU010000303.1 GCA_023300665.1 Saprospiraceae bacterium
AAACAAACAAACAAACAAAATACTTTAACTAAAAATGACTACAAAATGACATTTAAAAATATCAGGAAATAGGATATGACAAAATGTTACGGATGCGCTGCTACCCAAACTGCGCCATCTCTAAAGAATTCTTTTTTCCAAATTGGAACCGTTTCTTTCAAGGTATCAATGGCAAAGGAACAGGCTTCAAAAGCCGCTTTACGATGAGGACAGGCAACGCTGATGATGACCGCAATTTCTCCGACACCCAAGGTGCCAACGCGATGATGAATCGCCATTTTTTGGACGGGCCATTGTTTAGCCGCTCGTTCAGCTATTTTGCGCATTTCTGAAATAGCCATCGGAGCATAAGCTTCAAACTCTAATTTGATTACTTCTTTTCCTTTGGTTTGATTACGAACCGTACCAATAAAATTAACGATACCACCAGCACCAGGATCAGAGATAAATGCTAGACAACGCTGTTCACTCAATGGTGTATCAAGTAACTGGATATCAATTTTATTTAAGTCCAAAATATTTTATTGAAAATATAAGAAAAGGTACTACTTTCTTCCCTTGATCGCATCTTAATTTTTACGATCAAGGGAAAAAGTAGCTAAAAGAATTTATATTATTATCCACCACTAACTGGAGGAATCAGTACTACTTCATCTTGAGGTTTAATCCGTAAATCATCCTCGGCATATTCATTATTTACAGCAATGGCTAAAGAGTTCAATTTTTCAAATTGAGGATATGCTTCTAACACTGCTTTTTTTAATATTAAAACAGTCATACCTTCTATATAAGGCAGATCCATTTGAGGACCACCTACGATATCTTTAGCAATACCAAAAGTTAATACTTTCATGATTAACGAATTAAGGTAACATCTCCTTTAAATGGAACCGTGCTACACCCATCAACCAAAAGTTCAATATTATAAAGATAAACATCTGAAGGAGATAAGTCGCCATTAGATCGTCCATCCCAACCGGTAGCAGGGTTATCATTATTATAAACTAGATTTCCAAAACGATCATAAATTTGGAATACATTTACATCTATGACACTGCTTTCATTAGCAGCCACAAAATTAAAAACATTATTTATTTCGCCATTTGGAGTAAATGCGTTTGGCATTTCAATACCATCCTCCTCTAGTACAGTATAAGTAAAAGTACCACTCATCTCATCACAAGTTCCATTCGCATCGCTAACTACTACAGTATAAGTAACAGTACCACCTTCAATAGTCACCGTTGGATTAGGACAATCCGTGCAGCTTAATCCATCTGTACTTCCATTTTCTTCTGTCCATTCATAAATATAAAAAGGATCTGCAGGTAAGTTTATCATAAGAATATCACCTTCACAAACAATCCGATTTTCATCATTAATTGGAGGAATAGCTGGAACGATGTTCACCGTCCCTGTAGCAATACCTTCACAATTATTCACACTCGTTTCTACTACTGTAAATACCGTGGTTTGATTTAGATTAACAGTTACAGAAGGTTGACCGTCGTTATCTACTAAGTCCACTGGATCCCAGTTATAGGTACTTGTTCCATTTGGATTATTCACTGCTAAAACGATATCTGTATTTTCACATCCACCGACATCTGCCACTACAGGCACTGGAAGTTCGAATATTTCAACTGTTTGATCGATCGTATCTGCACAACCGATTCCTGTGCTGACAATAAGTTGAACGTTTTGGATACCAGTATTCGCAAAAGTATAAGTAGGATCTTCTTCGTTGCTCGTTCCTCCGTCACCAAAATCATACATATAGTTTTCAATAAATCCTCCAACTGAAGTACTGACAATATCCACTGGACCATCACAAGCGTCGATAACTGTAAAACCAGCTTCTACCTGTTGGATGGTAATTGGTTCTTGGATGGTAGTTTCACAAATACCACTTACACCCGTTAGGATTAATTCGGCAGTAAAGGTTCCCCCAGATTGATATTCGTGGGATACATTAGCTTGATCATTAATGACCGTACCATCTCCAAATTCCCAACGGAAGCTTTGGATATCAACTGTATTTAATAAAGTAAAATTAACAAGTTCACCAAGGCAGAGTAGGTCTTGGTCAATAGTAAAATCTCCTTCAGGACCAACGAGTGTAAAATCTCTCATTGTCGTATCTCTACAACCAAAACTAGTAGAAGCAATATATTCCACCGTAAAGGTTCCCTTACCAAAAGTGATACTTGGAGCTAAATCCATAGAGCTACTACCATCTCCAAAATCCCAGTCAGCGGTCAGTGGACTCGTTGTCACGCTATTATCCATAAAATTAATGATTTCAGGAAAACAGATTGGATCTTGTCCATCAACGTTGGTCGTAAAGTCAGCAATTGGAAAATCTTGTACCCTTACCGTATCTGTGATCGGTCGCATACTCTGACAACCAGTGGAAATTTCTGTCAATGCTAAATTGACTACAAAAGTGCCGGAGTTATTGTATAATGCGGTATCGACTTGCATGGTGCTTGTCATTCCGTTACCGAAATTCCAATCGTATTCGACCGGCGATGAATTACCTCCTAGAATAAAATCAGAAGCAGTAAATTCAACTTCAGATCCTACACAAATATTGGCTGGACTTGGATCAGTTGTAATATCGACAGTCGGTTCATAGATCGTAATTGGTTTGGTAACAAACCCTGGACAACCGACAATATCCTCAACTCTTAATGTAACGTCTACAGTTGTCACCAACGGTCCACTTAAGGGGCCTGTTGGAAACGGAGATGTTGTATAGGTATGTGTAGTTACAGAATCCATTCCCATTGTCATATCACCAAATTCCCATTCCCATGAGACTATTGTGGTATCTGCCGTACTCATATCTGTAAACGCAAGTATTTCTGAAGGTATACAGATTATGTCTTGAGTAATCGTAAAGTCAGGTTGTGCGCTAAAGACCCAAACATCCTGAGATGCGGTATCCCGACAACCATTAATATCGGTAGTTACTAATTCTACGGTATGATCGCCATCAGTATTAAACATCTTATTGGTGACTGTATCCATTGTTGTAATCGGTCGATCGAAACTAAAATGCCAATCATACCCTTTCCAGCAACGATTGTCAACATCTTGTGCCATCGAACCATCAAGTGGTACATCTGTTCCAATACAAATAAAAGAATCAATCACAAAAGCAGCTTGAATATCTTTTACGTAAACTATCGCAGAATCAACTGACGCAGGACATCCACTCATATCATTTTCGGCAGTAAGAAATACCATAAAATTTCCGGTACTATCATATAAGTGTGTCAAGTCAGATACGGTACTTGTGGTACTGTCACCAAAATCCCAAGTAATACTTGTAGCATCTATAGAAGAATCTCTAAAGGCAATATTGAACGGACTTTCACAATCAACCAGATAATCTAATCGAGCAATGGGTCCATTTACGGTAATAAAATCTTCCTTAGTAACTTCAGAAAAACAACCATTATATTCTACCTGTAAAGTGATGTCCTGTGGGCCATTACTATTATCAAAATTATAGAATAGTTCATCTTCTTGAAAACAGTGAGAGGCGCGACCTTCTTCAGCACTAAAATGCCAAGCATCGATATTAGGATCGTTGGTCAAATCTGTAAATTGAACAGTATCTCCAGGACAAACAGTCGTTTCTGTTACCGTAAAATCAGGTGTAATTGGTGCTCCGACTTCGATTCTGACGGCATAGGAAGTATCTCTACAACCTTGGTCATTTTCAATAATTAAAACAACATCGTATTCCCCTGGATCTGTATAAACATGTGTATTATCATTATCATTATTGAAAGTCTCTTCTGAACCATCACCATAGATATAGGTATAGCTAACAATTGGATCTACGGAAGTACTAGAGTCAGAAAAAATCACTGATACGGGTGCACAACCATCCACTACGTCGGGTACAAATAACGCGTTAGGTTCATAGATTGTATCTAATAAAACACCAGAAACAGTACAACCTTGAGGACTAGTAACCTCATATTCAATACTTATGATTATATCTCCATTTTTGGAAAAAATCGTTGTATCAGGATTAATATATTCGAAAGAAGGAGACATTTCATCTGACACTAAAATTTCCTCAATAGGATTATTCGCTTTTACTCGATTTACAATCCATTCATAAGAAGCATTGGGATCCATGAATTCAGGCGTCAATGTAAACTGAAAAGGATCTTCACATATTGGATTAATAGTAAGCTCAAATTCTGGAGAGACTTCCTGAACAAAAACCGTAATTGTCGTATCGCCTGTACAACCACCTGCGGCAGTTACATTCAGCGTAATTGTTTTATTCCCTGGTGTGCTATAAGTAACAGAAGGGTTAACTTGGTTTGAAGTTGGGGGCGTAGCATCCGCTCCAAAATCCCAACTATAAGCACCAATAGTAGAGTTATTATTAATAGAAGTGCTTTGATTTAAACATAATGTATCTGGAATAGAAAAGCTAGCCAATGGATTACCGATATTGACATTCCGCGTAATTACGATAGAACAACCTGCGCTGTTTGTAGCGGTCATAGTAACATCAAAACTACCTTCTTCCGTATAGGTGATATTGGCTGGATTAACAGCAGTAGAAGTTGTTCCGTTTCCAAAATCCCATTGATAAGTAAGACCTGGGCTTGTTGAAGTATTATTAAAACTCACTTCCAAGGGAGCAGTACAACTAACAGCAGGATTGGGTGAAAGTGTAAAATTTGCGTTTGGTTGCTCTGTGACAACAACAACCTCTTCAAATAATTCTGTCACATCACAGCCAGTGAGATTGGTACTAACTTGTAGTCCGACATCATAAGGAGCTCCATTATTAGCAGCATTAAAAGCATAAGTATGATTAGTAGTTGCACCACTGCCTGAACTACCATCTCCAAAGGACCATTGGTAACCTGTCCCAATAATCGCAGGATTACCTTCTAAATTACTGGTGAATGTCGTATTTAGTGGAGCACATCCTCCGGTTGGATCAGCAGCGATCGTTACGATTGGCTTTTCGAATACATTGATAGTAATCGTTCCAATAATAGTTCCGCCTTGTACATCGCGTAATTCGACAATAAAAGAGCCTGCTTCACCGAAAGTATTGGTTGGATTTTGTGTTGAAGCGACTGCTCCGTCCATAAAGTCCCAAAAGTAAGAAGCTTGGCCTGCTGGTCCCGAGAAGGAAACATTTAGAGGTAAACAACCTTCCGTAATATTGGCGGTTTGTGCTCGGACATCTATGATAAAAGAAGAGAGAATAAGAGCAGATAGAAGTAGTATAAAACGTATTTTCATAACTAAATATGTTTTTTTTGGCAGTAATTATATGGTTAACATAAGACTTTACATTATAAATATCTTGCAAACATAACTCAAAACTACTAAGTTTGCAATCAAGAAATAACATAAGAATGAATACTATAATACGATTTTCCCTTTTTTTTGTGCTGTTTTTAAGTGCTTTTTTTGCTAATAGTCAAGAATTAGACACCCGTCAAGCACCACTACCATGTG
This sequence comes from Saprospiraceae bacterium, assembly GCA_023300665.1. Taxonomy (GTDB): domain Bacteria; phylum Bacteroidota; class Bacteroidia; order Chitinophagales; family Saprospiraceae; genus JALZUU01. The sequence goes on from JALZUU010000303.1 coordinate 5,512, forward strand.
TAGACAAAACCTTTTCGGTAGTTGCTCATATTGTTTTAGACAGTTTAGGTGAGCCTAATATTACGGAGGAGGAGATTACGGATGCTATCGAAGCTACTAATGCAGCCTTTGCACCGATTTGTATTGGATTTGAGGTTTGTGAGTTTAGAACGATTGATAATTTCCAGTATGACATGTTGGATCGTCAAACCACCGAATGGGAAGAATTACAGGTAAAGTATCATGTAGCTCGTAGAATTAATATGTTTTTTGTGGATGATTTTGGTGCTACGCAACCTTATATCTGTGGATTTGCTGGGTTAGGTGATATTAGAGAATTGAATCGCAGTGGAATTGTAATCCGCAAAGGAGATTGTGCGGTACCTGGAACTTTTATTCATGAATTTGGTCATTATTTTGATCTGTTGCATACTTTTGAAGGTGATCGTGAAGAATTAGTTGATGGAAGTAATTGTGCGACTACCGGCGATTTAATTTGTGATACTCCTGCAGATCCTTTTAGAGAGGGAGATTTAGTAGCTGACTATGTAGATGAAACACTGGGTTGTCGGTTTATTTTACCTGATCTAGATCCAAATGGTGAATACTATGCGCCACATGTTGGAAATTATATGAGTTACTACCCCACCTCTTGTGGTTGTGGATTTACCTATGAGCAATATTTAAAAATGGCCAATACCTATCTAAACGCTCCTGAAAAAATGTGGTAAATCGTTAGAGATTGACCTCTTATTTGATTGATCTTTTTTTGTTAAAATTTGAAAATTTTGACAAAAAAAATCATGCATGGAATCAAAAGGTCCAAGCATGATGAGTTTATAAGAGAGATTTTTTTATCGTACAATAAATCATGTCTGGAACAGATGGTCCAAACACGATTTATTAAGAGAAGGAATTCGTAATATCTTTAGGGTACCTCTTTAAAAATTAAGTAAGGGATTAAATTTTTTCTTTATTGTAGTAGCCTACGATTTGCTAACTTATGGTTATAAATCGAAAGTTCAATTTAAGAATGTACCACTTAATACTTCATTTGGATTTTTGCTCATCCTTCAGGGTAAAGATCGGGAGTAATCTTTAGACCACCAATAGCGATAATGGGGGATAAAAGGAGAAACAAGAATCTTTGATCGCCTTTTTAATCTAAGAGGTCAAAACTTAACTGAACAGTTGTGCCTTTGCTTGCTGGTAAAAACTGGCAAACGCCTCCAATTTTTTCCATCCGATAACGCATATTATCCAATCCATTTCCTCTTCCTTTCATTTTTGCTATAAAATCAAATCCGATTCCATTATCATTGATAGTAATAAGAAAATGGTTTTGTTCTATTTTCATATCGATAAGGACTTGGCTTGCTTGAGCGTGTTTGACGATATTGTTTAAGATTTCTTTATATGATAAGAATACCATCCGTCGCGTTTTACCAGAAACCACCTGTTTTTCTGGTAAATTTTCGGAGATACTAAAGGTGCAATTAGTATCTGAACCATCAAAAAGTTCTTCGGCATACGCCATTAGGTAATTAATTAACTTATCTAAAGCATCATTACGAGCATCTACCGTCCAGATAGTTTCACGAATAGAAACAGAAATTTCCTGTGCATCGGTCGTTAGCTTTTCCATTTCTTTTTTCCACTTAGGGTTTTCAAATCTATTTTCAAGCATGGAAGTTTTCAAACTAATAGCCGAAAGTCTTGACCCTAAATCATCATGCATATCTCTTGCGATTCGAAGTCTTTCCTTTTCTAATGCCATATTTTTTTCAAACTCTGCCTGTTCTTCTCGTCTCTTTTCTTTTTGAAAAAATGTTCCAACCATATAAGCCAAAAGGCTTATCCCTCCAAGTATCAAAGCTTTAAACAACCACGTTTTTTGGAAAGGAGGACGTACCGTAATTGCCACTTTGTCAACTAAATTTTCATTCCAAACACCATCTGAATTGGCCGCTCGTATTTCAAAAGTATAATCCCCTGGTTCTATATGCGTATATTGACATTTGCCACCATTCTCTCCAATTTGCCATTCAATTTCTTCAGGAAAAAGTCGATATTCGATTTGATTGGCTTTAGTTTTACTATATTCTTTAGAGACAAAATGAAACTCCAGTTTATTATCTTTTGGCTCAAGCAATAATTTCTCAATCTCTTCAATATTGGTAGCTCCTGTGTATTCACATTCCAGGTGCGGACGATTTTTACCATCAATCAAAATGTTCGTAATTTGAGGAACAGCAAGCGGAATATTTGATTTAATTTCTTTAGGATCAAAAATAAGTAAACCGCCATCTCCTCCAAATGCTAATCTCCCATCTCTTAATTTTTGATGAGCATTTCTTGAAAATTTTTTACTTCCTATACCATCTGCTTCGTTATAACTTACGACTTCCTTATTATCTGGATTAAAACGATGGATACCATTAGTAGAAGATATCCAAAGATTTCCTTCTTCATCTGGCAATATCCCAAAAACCTGATTGGGGAGGTTAATTTCTTTACTGTGATAAATAAAATCTTTCGTTTCATAATTAAACGAAACCAGTCCATCTGTCCCACCAATCCATAAATTAGAATCATTAGGAAAACTATACATATCATTGATTTCTCCCGTGTAAGAAAATGGATCACTTTTTTTAGTAAAATTAGTTGGATCATAAAATGTCAACTTAGTATTTCCTTCTAAAACGATTAATTTTCCTTGAGAATTTTGGTATAAAAAAAGTACTTCATTAATCTCATCAGTCCCTGGAATCTTAACAAAAGCAAACTGGTCACCTTGTTTTTCAATAGTAAAAAGTCCTTTCATTGGTCCACAAGAAAAAATAGTCCGTCCATCTTGAAGTAAGAGCGCTGAATAGGTATATTCCTTTATATTGGTCTTAATGAAATCATATGAATTTGGCTTGACAAATTCTTGTCCTTGATAATAATAGGTCGTCCAAAGTCGATCTTTTTTATCATTAATTGCATAGTATAACATCATATTATCACAATTAGGTTGATCAGAATCCAATTCCCGAATAATTTCACCTTTTTCATTTAAGACGATGATTTTTTTATTGGTAAAAGCCCAGATTTCGCCATTTTTTCGCTGAACTATATTTGTCACCATGCTAGTTGGTAGATTGGAAAACTTAACTTTATCAGGATGTGTAAAATAAATCCCATTACTCCTACTAGAGACCCAAATATTATGGTCATCATCTACTAATACAGTAAGCAGTTTATTATCAGCGTCTGATTCTTTAAAATTTTCAAAGTCTAGTGCTGTTAGGACTTTTTTTGTCTTTAAATCATAACGAAAAAGATCTCCATGCAAAGTGGCTATTAGAAGCTCATCCTCATCAAAAGCAGAAATTCCTGTTACCGACTCAAGCGGTTTCCCCTTCCACAAGATAGGGGTACCTTTTTTAGGTGAACTGAGAACAAATTCTTGAAAAACACCTTGACTACCAATCAATAATCTATTTCTATTAATAGGGTAAATAGAAAAAATTATTTTCCCCAAACGTAGCTTGTGTTTGTTAATCAATGTCCCTTCCTTAAATTCAAAAATCCCCACTACTGTATCTCCCCAACTATAAGTGTAAACCATCGTAGTATTTCCAAATCTCTTAACGGTTCCTCGATTAAATTTTGTTTTTGTCCCGATAGAAGCAATAAATTTTTTAGTAGAAATATCAAATTGTCGGAGACTATCTTGATGTAATAACCATATGATATTATCCGTAGCCCCACAACTATGAAATTCAGAAATCACAGTACTATCAATCTCTCTAATCGGGTACGGAGTAAATCGTTCAGTGTCTCTATCATAATGATTTAGAGATTGATAAGTTGTAATCCAGAGATCATGGTTTTCATCTTCCACCATCTGACCCTGAATATTTTTACCTAACATTCCAAAAGTATCAACGGGAAAAGTACCATAATCCTTTATCTGGAAACCGTCATAGCGTTGCAGCCCGGAGCTTGATCCAATCCATAAAAGATCTTTAGAATCTTTAAATAAAAAACTATTTGAAGCGCTACGTAATTGATTTGAGGTGGTTAGCTGTTGCCAATACAACTCCGTTAATGACTGCGAAGAAAGCGTCAGATTGGAAAGAAAAAAAATTAAATACAAGATTATTCTTTGCATGGACTGTAAATCTCTAAAAAACTTAACACAAATAGGTAATCTTTATCTTATAATTCTAATTTATTTTTAAAGAAGCTATTTAAAAATAGAAAAACCAAAAAAAGATAAAGTCTTTTATTTTGGTTTCCCATAATACAATATTTTTTTCTTATGAATTTAAAAAACTAGAAAGCGTTACCAACAGACTATTTTTAGGAGGCTTGCAATAAAGCGGACAAGGCATTACAACCATATCACTCGAATTATTCATAAGCTGGCCATTACTTTTAATTCCTACCACCATTTTACATGCTTTTTTAGGATCAGTGGTAAAAATTCCTGGAATTTGAATCATTGAAATTGCTCCCGAATTTCGAAGAGCAGTTAATTCATCTTTAAAATACTTTGGAGCAAACACTTCTGCTTTGGCTACAAATTTTACTTTAGCAATTGTTGAGGTCATTTTAATTTTTTTTAAAAGGGTTATTAATGTTATTAGTATTCAGACTAAAGATAAAAGCATCTTCTGGAATTTTTCTCACCCTTTTGTACCATTTTTTTTAAAAAAACATCAAGTAGACCGTTTTTTCAGAAAAAAATCTTTTATTGTAGTAAGAAATAGTCTCTAAATAAACATCAAATGACAAACACCCTAAACATTTGTATCGTAGAAGATTCTGATGATTATCGAAATGCGCTACAAGAAACGATTAATGTAACACCTGGTTTTTCATGTAATCATAGTTACGGAAACGGAGAAAGTGCTTTAAAAAAAATACCGATCTATATGCCAGATATTGTCTTGGTTGATATTGGACTGCCTGGAATTTCGGGGCTGGAATTAATCAAGGAGATAAAAGAAAAATTTCCAAAAATTCAATTCATGGTATTAACCGTATCTGAAGAAGGGGATAAAATATTCAATGCACTCAAAGTTGGCGCCAGCGGCTACTTATTGAAAAGTACTCCGCCTAAAAAAATTATTGAAGCTATTCGTGACCTAGCGAATGGAGGAGCACCAATGAGTCGAAAAATTGCTCGCCTTGTAGTAGCCTCTTTTCAAGAATTACCTGCAGTACTTGAAAATCCTTATGATAAAATTCTTACTAACCGAGAAAAAGATGTATTAAAAGAATTGTCTAAAGGACTACTTTATAAAAATATTGCCAGCGTATTAAATATTTCTATCGAAACCGTTAAAAGTCATTGCCATAATATTTATTCAAAATTGCATGCAACAACTCGTACAGAGGCCATTAATAATTATAAAAATGGTAATAAATCTATATAAGAATCAATTAAAGAATAAAATATAAAGGTTTGGATTAGTTGGTTTGTTGATCCTAATCACTATAAATAATTTTTAGAAATTAGGAATTTGATCACTCCATCCCACTGGCCATTCTCCTTTAGAGAATCGTCTCGCAAATTGATCGGCTCTTCGTATCGGTTCTATAATTCTATAGGTTCCTGCCAACGCCAAAATCGTCTCTACTGCTGCTGATTGACTAATTCGATGACCACTACTTACATAAATTGGCTTGACCGCTTCTCGAGTTCGTAGAACATATCCAACTAGTTCTGCCTCATCATAGATCGCTTCACGATCACCTCTCTCTTTCCCTACGTTGTATTCCTTTTTCAACAAAGGATCTTTTGCTACTCCAATCGCTGGAATCTTCGCTTTGATTCCTAACCAACTAGCTACTCCCAACCTTCGCGGATGCGCAGTACCATGTCCATCAACAATTAATAAATCAGGACTAATTTTACGCGTCTTACAGAGTTCTTCCAATGCTTGTAATAATAGTGGTCCTTCTCGAAAAGCAAAATAACCTGGTTCATATGAAACTGTGGCGTCATAAACCTGAGTAAATAGACCTACCGACTGGTTTGGCCATGCTAACACATCAACAGCCACATAGCCTTGATTATTTTCGTACTGAATATCAAAAGTAAAAACCAGATCACCATTAGATATTTTATATCCATTGTCTTCTGCTGGTACAATCAATTGAGCTGCTAGTGCTATTTGTTTTTCTTGTAAACTTTCTTTATTCATTTTAGGCACTTTAGTAGTGATAAAAAATTTAGGATTAGCTACAACTTCCTTATCTTTGGATTATGAAAAATAAGATTAAAAATCAACAATCTATCTGGTTAAATCCCAAAGATTCTAAAATTATAGAAATCATCGATCAGCGGTTTTTACCACACCAATTGATTATAGAACAATTAAAATCTTGGAAAGATTCCGAAATTGCTATTCGAGAAATGCATGTTCGAGGAGCGCCGCTCATTGGTGTTACCGCAGCTTATGGTATGTATCTCGCTTGTTTGGAAGGTAAAGACCAGCCAGCCAAAGAATCGTTTTTTTTAGAAGTTGCTACCCAATTAAAAGCCAGTCGTCCCACTGCGGTAAACTTAGCATGGGCGGTAGATCGTCAACTAGCTTTGATTAATGGCTTAAATAACGCAGAAGAGATGATCTCAAAATCACTCGAATTGGCTGAAAAAATTAGCGTCGAAGAAATTGAAAATTGTGCAAAAATCGGCCAATATGGACTTGATCTCTTACAACCCCTAATCGCTCAAAAGAAAGGAAAACCACTAAATATTCTTACCCACTGTAATGCTGGCTGGCTCGCTTGTGTCCAACACGGCACTGCTACTGCTCCCATGTATGCGGCCCATCGAGCTGGTGTTCCTATTCACGTTTGGGTAGATGAAACACGCCCTCGCAATCAAGGTGCTCGACTTACCGCCTGGGAATTGACTCAAGCTGGTATTCCTCATACCGTGATTCCAGATAATACCGGAGGTCATCTAATGCAACACGGATTGGTTGATTGCTGTATCGTCGGTAGTGACCGAACCACTCGTACAGGAGACGTAGCTAATAAAATTGGAACCTACTTAAAAGCACTAGCAGCTTATGACAATAATGTTCCATTTTATGTAGCCTTACCGAAATCTACTTTTGACTGGGAGATTCGTGACGGAGTAAAGGAAATCCCTATCGAAGAAAGAAATTCGAAAGAAGTAAAATTTATTCAAGGATTGTACGAAAAAAACATTTTAAAAGTCTTAATTTCGCCTCCAGAAAGTCCGGCTGTCAATTTTGGTTTTGACGTTACTCCGGCGCATTTAGTTACCCGTCTGATCACCGACCGAGGTGTTTGTCAGGCTAATGAAACATCAATTCATGAATTATTTCCAGAATACTAATACCATGGAAGAAGGGTATATAAAATTTCGTTGTGATTGGGAAAAGGGTCCCGCAATTTCACAAAACCTACTCCAATCAATTAGTTGGGGCAGACAAGAAATGTATACCCAAGGCTTAATTGGTGCGTATGATAATGGAATCGGTTATGGTAATATTAGTGAACGATTAAAGGAAGAAAAATTTATTATCAGTGGTTCAGCTACGGGAGGATTCAAAAAACTAGCATCAACTCACTATAGTATGGTTCAAAAAATTGATGTTCAAAACAATCGTGTTTGGTGTAGTGGACCAATTAAGGCCTCTTCTGAAACCATGAGTCATGCCGTAATTTATCAAAATTGTCCAGAAGTTAATGCAGTCGTTCATATTCACGATCTTGGTTTATGGAAGTCTATCATCCATCAAGCACCCACCACGCATGCCTCTGTTCCTTATGGCACTCCAGAAATGGCTAAAGAAATTATCCGACTCTTAAAGCAGACTGATGTTCGTCACCATACTGGATATTTCGCTATGGCAGGTCATGAAGAAGGTATTATTGCTTTTGGTAAAAATATGAAACACGCCATCAACCGAATCAACTGTCTATTCGACTGTGCGATATAAAAAATAAAAAAAACCGGGAAAATGTCACATTTAATCCAAAAATGATTTAAATTGTATTCGAATCTGCATTACTCCTCTTTGAAAAAGGTATTCTAACACGATTTTTACCTCTTTCTAAATACCCTCCAACTGTCACACTAACCTCTTATCCTCGCTTGACAGCAGTTTTCCCTCCTCTATACTTCCCTTTTTCTCTTACAATTTTAACATACGATGTCCTCTCACTCGTGGAAACACCATAACAATTTACACCATGAAGTATTTTTACCACACATTACTTACCTTCCTATTTATTGCCAACACCTCAACTATTTTCGCTACGACTTACGCTACTCAAAATCTTGAGACAGCGTTTTACTGTGAACTAGAAACAACTTATGAGACATTTTTTACAGATGAGAATCAACCACCTGTTGCCTTCAATGACTTCAAAGCGACCAACATCAACACACCAGTTTACATAGATATTTTATTTCAGGATAAACCTGACATAGATCCAGATGTAGATGATGTATTAGCAATTGTAAGCACCGGTGGAGATTTAACAGCCATGGGAGGCACTTCTTCAAATGGAGGTACCATCATAATCGACAATAACGGTACACCTAATAACCCAGGTGATGATTTTGTCTTCTACACACCACCAACTGATTTTATAGGAGTAGATATTTTTTACTATACCATTACCGATCAAAATGGTGGTTTTAGCACAGCACTTGTAACTGTGACTGTAAGTAATCCACTACCTGTAACTTGGTCAGACTTTTATGGAAAAGAAGCAGCTTGTGAAATGGTACTTAACTGGTCTACTGCCAGTGAATTGAACAATGATTATTTTGAGGTAGAAAAAAGTGCGAATGGAAGAGATTTTACTTTACTAGGTACCGTAAAAGGATCAGGTACAACCAATAATTATCGACAATATAAATTTGTAGATCGATTACCTGCTACTGAGAATTATTACCGAATCAAGCAAGTTGATTTTGATGGAAAAACAGATTATTCAAAAGTAATTGTTATCAAATCTAATTGTATTGAAAACGATGAAAATATTGGTATCGCTACCCTATTTCCGAATCCAGCAATGCATAATGATGCACACCTACGATTTAATGCTCGACAAACAGAAGAAACTTTCTTAATGGCAAGTGACTTATTTGGTAATATTATTATCAATCAGCCACTCACCGTTCATAGTGGAATGAATAACGTAGATTTAGATATTACCGATTGGCCAGCTGGAAGCTATACGATCTGGTTGGGTAAGCAATCAAAGCAATTTATTAAGGTTGAAGATTAATTTGATTTGTTGATTTGATTTGTTTAATCGTTTAATCGTTGATTCAATCGTTCAACAAAATTTCAAATTCTAATTAAGAAGCTGTTTAAAAAATCCCGACGATCGGAATGATTGTCGGGATTTTTTTTAGCTTATTTTAATAAAAATTCTATCATTTATTGAATAGAAAATATGAACATAAAAAAATGCCATCTTGGTAGTCCGAGATGGCATTTTTCATATAAAAAGAAAAGCAGCTTAAGGTTGATATCCTTTAACATTTATTGTATAAAAATCTTCGTCGTTAGAAGCCGTTGTAATATTTGAAAATTCAATGATATAAAAATCACCATTATTCTCAACAACAAAGACATCTCCTAGTTCAATTCTATCTGTTCCTGTAGAAACATCTACACCTGTATTGAACGCAGCAATAAGTGCTTCAGCACTATTTACAGAATTAAAATTAAATAATTCTGGCGAATTAGATGATGGGGCAACTAATACTGCATTCCCCTCTGCCGCTACCTGCCTTCTCCAATCGCCATTAGCATCATTTCCTAAATCCTGAAGTTCTGCATCAGTATCACTTGATGGAAGATTCTCTCCTAAATCTAAGTCAAAAGAACCATTAAAGCCAACTGGGCCTGATAAATTAAAAAAGAATCTTTCAGAGTATGTCACGTTAAGTGGCGTTCCTGCTACCACACTCACTTCTGTGCTTGCAGTTTCTCCATTTGCATCTGCTACTTCAAATGTAAGATTAAAAGTACCAGACTCATTGAATCTAACTAATACATCTGCCATATCAAATCCAGTAAGATCATCTCCTACTAAAGAATAAGGATTCACATCAAAATCAACACTATTAAATGCTAAATTAGCAGGATTGATTAATTCTCCGTCTTCATAAACGGCAATAGTTGATAAATCAGAACTACCAGGAGTAGCAGTGATATTAAAAACATTTCCACCTAGACTAACTGCACGAGGATCGGATCCCATATAATTAATCGTAGGAGGCGTATTATCTACAACCACCGTTACATCTACACTAGCTGCATCAGTTCTATTATTAACATCAGTAACAGTAGCGGTATATGTATAGGTACCAGCCTCAGCAGGTGCAGTTAAACCAACAATAAAGTTGAAACTAACACTATTGTCTCCAGCAAGGAGTGCACTACCAGAACCTATATCAGTATTCAAGGCAGCATCGATTGTGACTACTGCTCCATCATTATCCGTAATAGTCAGTAAATTCATATCAGCATCTCCTCTGTCTCCACTAATATTTAAAGTAATAACACCTTCTGGTGCTACTTCTGCATCTCCACTAATAGAAACGGAAGGAGGAATTTCGGTATTCAAGATTGGATCACCTTCACAGGCAGTTAATCCTAAAATGGCTGCTGCCATAAGCAAGAATAAATAGTTTGAGAACATGGTGAATTTCTTCATCGTAATTTTTTTTGATTTAAAATGATTGATTAATTGTGTTATTAAAACCACAAGTGGCTCTATTTCTTAAATAAGAATTAAATTTTGTCTGAATTTTGGGTGCAAAAATATACTTTTATTCAGTAATATGATTACGGATTTCCTTAAGATGAGGTTAGATTCTACAAGTTTGTTGTGATAGGAACGAATGAAATGATCAAATGTTAGTCCAAAAACTAGTATTTTATAAAAAAATTAACATATTTAGTAATGGCCGAAAAATAAGTCTCGTATTTTGGCAAGGGAATTTTGAGGCAAGATGAGGCAAAAAACGTAGGCGATGCCATAGCATCGACGAGGCTTTTTAACGAAATATTGGCTTAAAAGGCCCAGCCACAAATCGATAATTTATTATTTGATCATTACTTTACCATCTTCACCAGTGGCTGGTAAATGGTAAGAGAGTCTTTCATTACAAGTTAAAGTAATAAAAGAATGCCAACCACTGGAGAAAATGGGTGTTCTCTTCCACAGAATTTTATTCCTGTGGAGAGAGAACACTTGGGGAATAAGTTAATAACTCATTCATAACCGGTTTGGACATTCTACCCCGTGGTGAGTGGTAGCAGATTGTTTTCATAGCTTAATATTCCGGTCAAAAAGTGTGGACTGCAATGAACCAATTAGGGTGTGAATATTGGCTCATTTTATCACAAGATAATGACAAATATCACCACGATGCAAGGGAAAAATCCCCAATTAAAGCTGATTTAAACGCTTTAACACCAAAAAAGAGAAAAACCTAAAATATGTTAAGCCTTTTTAATCCTTTAACACTAACAATCAACAACTTATACATTTGTTAATTTTAATTTTTTAACACTGTTAATAACTTTAACTAGCATAAATTATGGCCAAAAAGCCTAAATCTGATCATTCTGGAGCTAAATCTTCTACTCGACCAAATTTCTTTAATAAAAAAGCGGCGGGCAATCCGATTCCAAAAAAGCAAAAGTCGATCGATACTTATGTTTCTGGAATCTTAAGTGGTAATCGAGTAATGCTCGGTCAGGCCATTACTTTGATTGAAAGTCAACATCCTGATCATCAAGCAAAAGCGCAATCTATCGTTGAAGCATGTTTACCTCATGCTGGGAAAAGTTTTCGAATAGGCATCACTGGTACTCCAGGAGTAGGTAAGAGTAGCTTTATCGAAGCATTGGGTCTTTATTTAGTTGGAAAACAAAAAAAGATTGCCGTTTTAGCGATTGACCCTACCAGTCAAAAAAGTCATGGTAGTATTTTAGGAGATAAGACCAGAATGCAAGACCTCTCTATTCATCCTAATGCATTTATCCGCCCCTCTCCAGCCGGCGACTCCCTAGGAGGAGTAGCTCGTAAAACAAGAGAAACCATGATTCTTTGCGAAGCAGCTGGTTACGAAGAGATTATTGTAGAAACCGTTGGTGTTGGACAATCCGAAACAGCGGTACATTCAATGGTTGATTTCTTTCTATTATTGTTGCTTCCCGGTGCAGGTGACGAATTACAAGGGATCAAAAGAGGGATTGTAGAAATGTCAGATTTAATTACCATTAATAAGGCAGATGGTGATCGAATAACAACGGCTAAACAATCGCAAAAAGCCTATAAAAATGCTTTACACCTTTTACCTGCTACTGATAGCGGCTGGATTCCACCAGTTATGACTTGTTCTGCACTTGAAAAAATAGGTATTGAAGAAATCTGGCAAACCTGTTCAGACTACCAAAAAATGGCTCAAAAAAATGATTTCTTCCATCAAAAAAGAAAAGAACAGGCCCGCTATTGGCTACATGAACGTATTCAAAATGATTTACGACTTTATTTACAGACAGATCCTATTATGAAAAATGCACTCGAAAACATCGAAACAGCCGTATTATCTTACCAGAAAACACCATTTCAAGGTGCAAGAGAAATAATGGAATTATTAATAAAAAAGAATTAATATTAATAATATTTTGTATATTTAGACTTCATTCCAAAAACCGAAGGAGTGTGCTGTGTGTGGTACCTCCGAGCCTTTTATTTAATGACATTTTATAATCCCTGAACATATATTTTTCTCCAATCTCCTTATTTTTCCTAGTCATCCATTAAGATTTTGTCTAAAATTCTGCTTCTACAAGCAATTTGGTATCTTTGCAGCGCATTAAAAAATTGATAATTTATAATAAAATTAAATCAAAAACTATGTTTGGAGATATGCAAGAAAAGCAGGAAGCACTGCGAAAAGCCTTAGGAGAAATGCGTTTAGAGGCAGAAGCTGGAGATGGTCTTATAAAAGTAACCGTGAATGGAAATCGAGAAATTGTTAATATTTCTGTCCAACCAGATGCCATGACTCCAGATGATCCAGAACAACTAGAAGATTTACTGCTTGTGGCAGTTAACCGAGCAATGGCTATGGCTGCAGAAACCGAAGCAGCAGAGTCACAGAAATTAATTCAGGATATGTTACCTCCAGGTATGGGAGGCTTATCAGACATGTTTTCTTAGAAAGACTATCCATCTGTTTTGCGTTGACCATCATAATAATTTGATCGTCTAATTCGTTTTTCCAAACGAAGATACGATCAAGAGCATGTTTAATTTTAATACTTTGGGCTAAAAGTCAGATTTTATCAAGTTCTAATTTTTGAAAGTAGTCCAAAATTTTACGGTTTTTATCCGAATTAGTAACCATTTAAAAAAAGTGGCCTGATTCTTTGAATCATTATTCCAATGAAATATTTTTTTACTATTCTATTGATTAGCTGGACCATCGCATTATCTGCTCAGCTAGAACCAGGTTTGATCGCCTATTATTCTTTTGATGACTGTACCCCCCGAGATAGTAGTGGAGTCACAGGTTCTGGTGCCTTTGTGGGTGGTAATCCTGACTGTGTTTGTGGGGTAAGTGGAAATGCGATTGAATTAAATGGTTTTGATCAGGAAATGCTTATGCTTGGAACCATCAATAATGCTTTCGAAAGTGGCGATTTTACAATTAGTTTGTATATCAAATCCACCAGTGCTGCTGGTACTCAGTCACTTCTAAATAAACGAGAGAGTTGTGGTGTCGACAATAGTCTAGGTATCCGATTAAACCCAGCGGCAAATAATATCTCAGTAGAGGTTAGCGAGTCTAATGCTCAAATGGCCAATGTAAGTGGTTCTTTAGATTTTGGTAGTTGCTGGCAACATATTGTAGTTGTTAGATCTGGGGCAAGAACTCAATTGTATATAAACGCAGTACTGATCCAAGAAAACAACTCAAACACTGGTGCTCGAGTAAATTTAAGAAATAATGGGGTAATATCTATAGGAGGAGGCACCTGTGTAAGTGAGGCGGTGGATAATCGTTTTTCTGGTTTAGTAGATGAAGTCAAAGTTTACGAACGTGGTTTTAACCAAAGACAAGTAGAAGATCTTTATCTTGCTCCAGATCGTATCTCAACAATAGATACCACTATCTTTCTAGGAAACTCAGTCAATATTCGTACTACTAACTCTTGTGCGACAGATTTTCAGTGGAATCCAGCCGGGAGCTTGGACGATTCTGCTAGTCCTAACCCAGTCGCAACACCTAGTCAAACCACAACTTATACGGCATTTTTCAATGATGATATTTGTTCAGCTATCGATAGTGTTACTATATCTGTTATTAACCCAGATGACTTACCTTGTGATTTGGTTTTCTTACCAACGGCCTTTACACCAAATGGAGATAATGTTAATGACGCTTATGGAATTAGTAACCCCAATGCAATAGATGATCTGATTTCTATGGAAATATTTGACCGTTGGGGTGGGCGGGTTTTTGCGACAGATAATCCATTCGAACGATGGGACGGTAATTTCAAAGGCCAACCTGTCAATTCGGGTGTAATGCTATATCGAGTGCGATTTCGTTGTGATGGAATAGAAGATACCAGTGTAGGAAGTTTTTCAATCATTCGATAAATTTAATACTGAAGTTCTCATTTAACATGTAAGTTTTTCAAAAACTCTCAAATTGCCTGCGAACTGATAAAATTCTCCAACCTGCCGACAGGCGGACTCTTCCCCGAATCAAGTTCGGGACAGGCGCCTTTTTTCTCGTCAATCCCGAATACTTTCAGGGTTCACTAAAAAAAGAGGCTCGACTGCTTTTAGAATTATTGAACAACTTCATAATATTATACTAATTTTAGTATTCTATTTAGATAAGGTGTCTTTTTAATACATATTACGTCTTAATACAATAAGAAGAACAAGGTTAACCAAAATCGTTGCCTTTTTTACTATAATAATAACCCAATCCACATGCGTACTCACAATTATTATTTTTTCTTAGGTGCTTTCATCTTATTATTGGTAGTTGCCTGTACTTCAGATCCTAAAGTTGAAACTGGAACTTTACCATCTGTTGATGATAAAAAAATTGCTAGTACCATAACTGAAAATGTTGCTCCAACTCCTGCTCCACCTACAGCAGAAGAAATTGCGGCAGCAGAAAAGAAGAAAGAAGCAGAAGAAAAAGCTGCAAAGGAAGCCCTAAAAGCAGAAAAGAAAAAAGAAAGAGAAGAAGCAGCTAGTAAAGAGCGTAGAAGAAAACGTAGAGAAAAAAGAAAAAAGAGAAAGGAGGCTGAAAAAGCAGCAGCTGAAAAATTAGCACGAGAAACGGCTGAAGCTGAAGCAAATATGGTCGCATCAACTCCAATCACGACCACTACTAAATCTGTAGAAGTCAATTCTCAAACTCCTGAGCCTATCGTTGAAGAAGATTTGTCAGGTATCGACCCTGATCTTTTAGATGTAGTACAAGCTAAATCAAATGGAGGAACTCCACGTATTCGATTTGATTCAGAATCTTATGATTTTGGAAGAATTATTCAAGGAAAAGAGATAGACCATCACTTTGAATTTACAAACACAGGTTCTGCTCCACTTGTGATCAATAACGTTGAAGTAACCTGTGGCTGTACTACTCCTTTTTATCCATTCATTCCTATCGAACCAGGTGAACGTGGAAAAATAAGTGTACATTTCAGCAGTAAAGGTAGATTAGGAAACCAAACTCCGACCATTACCGTTTATACTAACACCGATCCTGGCACTTTCGAACTTCAGCTCAAAGGAATTATTGATACCGAACGTGAAGGACAGTAAAACAATGAAAATCCTAAAATGGACGTAGCGGATAAACAAGATAATTATACAAAAAATCTATTAAACAAAGCCACCCTACTTTATCAAGCTCGCAGTCTCGAAGAAGCAATGATCGTGACACAAGAGGCAAAAAATCTCTGTGCACTAAACGGAGATAATCAAGGTGTAATTACCAGCAACTTATTATTAGCCAGCATTTATGATACTTCTGGTCGCTACAATGGTGACAGAAAAAAAATGCGAGAAGCTCAAACTTTTATCCAAGCTGCTGCTATACTTGTAGATCCTAATATCCCTCGTCAACAATTATCCGTAGAACTAGCTCAAACTCGAGCATACTTAAGTGAAAAATCTTCTGAAACAGCAGAACGATATTTAAAAAAATTACTTACGCATAGTCAAGAAGTTCAAGAGACAGACTTCCAGATTCACGCCTTGATTGGCTTAAGCCAAAACACCACACATCAAAACGAATTTGACAAGGCACTTTCTTATGCCGAAAAGGCCAAAACATTACTTGGTGATGATAAGGTACGACGTGCTGATGCATTAGTATCGACCGTTTATAATCAGTTAAGTCAGATTTATTTTAAACAGCAGGAATACGATACAATGTTGACCTGTAGCGAAAAAGTATTGCAAATTAGTAGTAAATCTGGAGATGTAGAAAAAGAGATTAACGCACTAAAAAACATTGCGATCTATCATGCTGCCAAGTCCAACTATAAGAAAGCCATGCAGTATTTTCTTGACTCCATGGATAAAAGTAAAAACATTAATTATCGCTACCATACTGGACAATGTCTTATCAACATTGCAACTATCTACGCAAACCTTTACAATCACGAAGATGCTATCTCTCGATACCAAATGGTATTAGAAAATTATAGTGATATCATTAGTAAAAATACGCGGATTGTTATTTATAATAATTTAGGAAATATTTATTATTTCTCCGACCGCCTTACGCAAGCCACTAATTATTTTGAAAAAGCAAACAACTTAGCGCTACAACGTAATTATAACGAGATGATCATCCTTTCGCTCGCTAACCTTAGCCGTGCTTACATTGGGAAAGGAAAATTAGACCTTGCAGAAAAAAAGGCAAAGATGGCAGAAGACTTGATGCAAAATCAAGGAGACATCAATGGTCGACAAATTAATCTTTTGAATCTTGGTCATATTTATTATCTTCAAAAAGACTTCAATAAAGCAATGCTATTTACTAGCAAAGGTATCACGGCTGCTAGCAGAATGAAGGATGAAACAAATGAAGTTCAAGGGTACCAATTAATGTCAAAAATTTATCAACTTCAAGGTGATTTTAAGACTGCACTCGACTACCAACTTGTTTATTCTAAAGCTCAAGATAAATTTTCAAAAGAGCAACGTAATCGACAGATCATTGATTTGGAGATAAAAAATGCCATCAAAGAAAAACAAAAAAAGATTGAGCAACTTACTCGTGAAAATGAATATCAGGCATTATTACTAAAACAAAACGAACAAATTGCCGAACAGAACGCACTTTTGCTTGCAGCCAACGAAGAGCTGCGACAATTTGCTTATGTAGCTTCTCATGACCTCAAAGAACCAATTCGAATGATCGGAAGCTATACACAATTGATTGAAAGAAAACATCAACATCAGTTCACAGAGGATTCCCAATCTTATTTTACTTATGTAAAAGAAGGGGTCATTCGAATGAATGATTTACTGGATGCTCTGCTAAAGTATACTACCATAAGTAAAACAGAAGATAACTTTGAAAAAGTATCATTGGTCAATATTGTAGAAGTTGCCGTCATCAATTTACGGGTGAGTGTTGATGAAAATAACGCCGTCATCAATTGTCATGAATTACCAGAAATCATGTCAATTCGTTCTCTATTAATTCAACTTTTTCAAAATCTGATTAGCAATGCCATCAAGTTTAAAAAACCTGAAACTAATCCAGAAATAACCATTTCTAGTGAGATAACTAAAGATGAAGTAATTATTAAAATAAGCGATGATGGAATTGGGATCAATCCCGAATATCAGGAAAGAATTTTTATTATTTTTCAGCGACTCCATACCCGAGATGAATATAAAGGTACGGGCATCGGCCTAGCTATTTGTCATAAAATCGTACAGCGAATTGGTGGTCGTATTTGGGTAGAATCAGAAGTAGGAAAAGGCGCTAATTTCTTTATAGCTTTACCTCGATAGTG
>JALZUU010000304.1 GCA_023300665.1 Saprospiraceae bacterium
TCATTTTCATCGTGGAAATAGTCCGCTTGGAAATAACAATGTATTCTTGCTGTCTTTAACTGCTACAGGTAACAACCAAATATGGGCTGGAACAGAAAGTCACGGTATTTATCATTACGATGGAAATAGCTGGACTCAATTTACTTCCGCCAATACCAATGGTCAAATTCCGACCAATAATATCGAAGCTATTAAATCAGCACCCGACGGAACTATTTACGCTTTAGCTAGAGGTTTTTCTCCTACCACTCGATGGCTTGTTCGTTACCAACCTAATACGCAAACTTGGACCAACTACATAGAAGGAGCAGCGCTTCCCGAAGATTTAAATGATCTCTACGTCGATGCACAAGGTACTGCATGGGTTACTAGTTTTAATGGTTTAGCAAAATTAGAAAATAATACGATCACTACCTTTACTCCAGATAATAGCGGAATATCTGGACTCTTTTCTGACTACATAACAGGAAGACCAGATGGTAGCGAAATCCTTTTTCGTGGCAGAGATGATAATGCTTCTTCTACCGAATATTTCACCTTTGATGGACAATCCTTTGAAAAAATGGATGGATTTGATTTCTTTGGAGGATTCAACGGAGGCTTTAGTCCCGCAGGTGATTATTTTTACGGTGGAGATATATTTGGTTCAGGTGGCTTTGTTCGTTTCGATGGAACAGATATCAATCGATATGACAGAAATAATAGTTTCATTCTTTCTTCTGGAGGTGGTGGTGTAATTAGTGATCCTACCAGCGGTGTTTGGTACTTCAACGGAGTTGGCGTAGTTCGATATACAGGAGACGATAATAACCCATTAACCGTCGATATTACAAGCACAGACATCTCTTGTAATAATGCAAATGATGGTACAATCAGTGTTTCTATTAGTGGTGGAAATCCTCCTTATCAATTACTTTTTGGTGAAGAAATTTTTACTGGAAATACATTTACATTTAATAACTTAGAAATTAATTTGTTCTCTGGTATCGAAGTAATGGATGCCAGAGGAACGACGAATGGTGGTATCGCTAGAATTTTCAACCCGTCTCTTATTAATCCAAATATCATCGTTTCGGGAAATAATATTACAACCAATACGTCTGGTGGTGTAAGTCCTTATTCCTACCTATGGAGCAACGGTTCTACTGGACCAAATATTAATAATGCAAGTCAGGGTAGCTATACCCTAACCATCACTGATTCTAATGGCTGTACCGTAGTTGGCAGTGCTAGTGTTAATGACATACCTAACGACTACTGCGAAAGTGAAGGAGATCAACCTTGGCAAAATTGGATTTACACCGTTTTCATTGGTGGAATTAATAACCAATCTGGAAAATCAAAATATAGTGATTTTACAGGACAGGCTTCTACTAGTTTAACAACGGGTACCACTCGTGAAATTACCTTAGTCGCCGCTTGGAGTTATTTTACTTGGGACGTTTATTGGCGCGTATGGATTGATTATAATCAAAATGGAATTTTTGAAGATACGGAAATCGCTGCTCAAACTATTTTAAATGCTCCGGCTCCTCCAGGAAATCCAACCCCGGCCTTTGCAGATATTTCTATTCCACAAAGTGCTACCCTCGGAAGCACCCGAATGCGCGTATCTATGAAACAAGGAAGTTTTCCAGAAGCATGTGAAGTCTTTGCTGTAGGAGAAGTAGAAGATTATACCGTCGTGATCGAAGAGGGAACGAATGGCCCTATTTGTCCACTCTCAGGTACTACCACCAATTTTACTTGTGACGATAACGGAACACCGAACAATCCGGGTGATGATTTATATTATTTTGATGCGACCATTACGGCTGCTACACCAAATCCTAATTCACAATGGTTGTATTTCAATAACGCTTATCCTTATAATGTACCCGTCAATTTAGGACCTTTTCCAATTGCTGGTGGAGATGAATCTTTATTTATCCGTGATATCAATAGTACCAATGCGAATAGCTGCGAATTATTCTTATTTGTAGACCTTCCCATCGGTCCTTGTTCAAATGGTACTCCTCCACCGACGGATGATTGTGAAAATAATTTATTAACTAATCCTGGTTTTGAAAACGATTTAACAGACTGGCAAATCGCAGGAACCGCCAACACAACTAGCAGTAATACCCGAACTGGAAATGGTGCCGCAGAATTAGGAAATGGCAGTAGCCGTATCTTTAGAAAATTTGATACTTCAGTTGATAATACTTTTACTTTAAAAACTTATTTACGTAGCGGTAATGGTGATAAAAATGCCGGAATTAGTATCAAGTATATGAGTAGTAGTTTCCAACCAATTCTTAACGAAACAGATTATTTTACCGTTGGTTCTACTTATACTTTATTTGAAAAAACAGAAACTGCACCAGCCAATACCGCCTTTATTGAAATTTCAATTCGAGGTTTTGGAGATGGTAATTTATTGGCGGATGATATTTGTTTGACCAACGGCGAAGTAACGCCTCCAACCAATGAACCTGATCTTCAGGTAGATTTTGGAAGTGGTAATTATAGCGCTGATCCAGGAGCGGTTGCTAGTTTTAATTTTGATTTGACCAATGCTGGGACCGCTATCGTATCAGACAGTTATCGAGTTGGTTTTGTACTCAGTACAGATGCCACTTTGAGTAGCAATGATGTTTTTGTAGGCGAAGTGCCAACAGGAAATACGGGTATCGGAACCACTGCTGATATTGGTGGCGCCATCACAGTCCCAAGTAATCTTGCAGCCGGTAATTATTTCTTAATTGCCAAAGCAGACTTTGATGATATAATCACTGAATCAAACGAAAATAACAATACCGCAACGCGAGCTTTTACCGTCAATGGTTCTACCCCTCCAACTGATCTACCAGATCTTCAAGTAGCATTTGGAAGTGGTAATTATAGTGGTAATCCAGGAGCTGTAGCCAGTTTTAATTTTGATCTAATCAATGCTGGGACAGTAACAGCGACGGAAAGTTACCAAATTGGTTTTGTATTAAGCACCAATGCGACTTTGAGCAGCGATGATGTTTTTGTAGGAGAAGTTCCAACAGGAGATACGGGTGTCGGAACCATTTTTGATGTTGGTGGTGCCATTACAATTCCAGGAAATCTTGCAGCGGGTAACTACTTCCTAATTGCCAAAGCAGACTTCGACGAAGTAGTCACCGAGTCAAACGAAAATAACAATCTTGCAACACAAGCTTTTACCGTTAATGGAA
>JALZUU010000305.1 GCA_023300665.1 Saprospiraceae bacterium
CTCACAAAACAAGGCATCATTAAATATCCACGAGTGGTATATGATCAACAAATCGTCCTACAAAGAACCACTTGGTTTTTTCCAAAACAAACCCTCCCATTCAAACCCAAAGGAAGCACCGCCATTACTTATCAAAATCAACTACTCCAATGGTTGAAAGAAAATGACCTACCCAAACAATTTTACTACACCCTAAATTTCGATCACCGAGCTACCGGAAAAAACAACCGACGCAACGAACACAAACCCCAATTTTTCGACATCCGCAATCCTTTATCCATCGACCTTTGGTATCGAGATCTAAAAAAAGTCACCCATTATCTAAAAATAGAAGAAATGCTCCCTTTACCAGAGAACTTAATCGCAGTAGATGGCGTAAAGCGGATGGTAGAAGCGTTGGTGATGGTTTAAGAACTTTTCGCTTTGAGAACTTTGCCAATAAACTTTCTTAAATTGAAAAGTCTTAAAGCAGATAAAACGACGAATAGTCTTTAAAAATAATGTTTACTCTAGTCATTATGGTTTAATAATTGCGGAATTGATAACGTTAGTAATTTATTCTTCGTTACCTTTGCCCTTATGATTGCTAAAAGATATATGTCTACTCTATGCTTTTTTTACTGTTTCCTACTCGGAATGACGGTAAGCGGACAAGATATTATGGTAATAGAGGAAATGGAGTTTCGTGGAATAGAAAAACTCAATTTAGAATTTCTGTATAAACTTATTGATACAGAAGTAGGGGATACATTAAATTTGGCAACCTTAGATGCAGATGAGACTCAATTGCGAAGATTGACCGCGGTAGCTACCACAAAAAGGGAAATCATTCCTATCAATCAACATCCTAATAAGGTTAAGTTAGTTATTGAAATTACCGAACGACGGACTTGGTTTCCAATCTTTGGAATTGGTGGAATTCAAGGTAATTTTTTTTTCTTAGCAGGTTTATCACAATATAATCTAGCAGGAAAAAACCAAACGTTGTCTGGCCAGTTTTTGCTCAATGATGGTTTGCCCAACGGTCAGATATTTTATCAAAACCAACGGATCAATGGTGGGAAATGGGGATTTAGTGCAGAAATTAAGCGATCTGCTTCTCAAGAACCTTTATTCTTTGAAGAGGCGACCGTAGAATATCAGTATACTAATTTGGGCGTGGGGCTAAATGGAATTTATAGTTTTAGACCCAATCGTTTTTTATCGGGAGGTTTTCAGCTTTTTCAAGAAAATTATTTGAAACTTGGACCAGGACCTATATCCGAATTGCCAGGGCCAGATGAGTTCCAACCTTTAAAATGGTTGACCAATGTTCGTTACAAACAAGATGAAATTCGCTATGATTATTTTTATCAAACAGGATATAAACTGAGTGCTAGTTTACAGTGGGTGATTACATTTGGGCAATCGGGATATTTTACCAGTTTGATTTTGGAGGGTAATAAATATTGGCGACCTTCTAAAAAAGGGAACATAGCGACTCGGGTACGATTTGGTATTTCAAATAATGATACGTCTCCTTTTGTAGCGTTTGTTTTAGACAGTCAATTTAATTTACGAGGAGTCGGTAATCGGGTCGATCGAGGTACAGCACAGGTGGTTATCAATTTAGAATATCGGCATACGGCTTTTGAGTTCGGATCTTGGTCAAGTCAATTGGTTTTATTCTCTGATATTGGTAGTTGGCGAGATCCGGGTGGGCGACTAAAAGATTTGACGAATCCTACTCAATTTCGGCACTTCGCAGGTGGCGGTATCCGAATTATTAATAAGGAGTTTTTCTTAGCAACCTTACGAATAGACTATGGTGTCGATTTATACGATAGTAGTCAAAGAGGGTTTGTATTAGGAATGGGACAGTATTTTTAGAAATCAAATTTATAAGAAATAACGGGTAAAATCGATAATCCTTTTTCGACTACCACCGCTCTGGCAACTGGATCATAAAAAATATTTCTTTCCCTTAAAGTAAAGGTCGTATTCTGAATATCAAATTGAATGGTATGGGTGACCTTATTTCTATTTAATTGTAATTTCAACCCTGTATCTAATCGTTGAACAGGAGCCAACCTTTCTGAAAATGGATTGTTGATATCATAGACGGCTCGTCCAGCGTCAATACTTGCATCAAGATCGATCGGCGTAAAAGGTTGTCCACCTTGGATGATCAAGCGGAGATTAATTCCCAGCATATTTCGTTCTTTATATCCAAACTTAAATTCTTTTCCCGTCGCTAAATTAAAACTTAAAGCCTGATCAAAACGGGTAGACAATTGTGTGATTCGATCATTGGAAAATTTAGAATGAAATAAGGATAAAGTACTTAAAACATAATAGCTGCGAGCAAAACGTTTTTCAAAGGTCCATTCCAAACCATAATTTCTAGCCGTTCCAAGATTGATCCATTGTTGTGGTCCAATCAGATTCCAAACACTAGAAGAGTTAACTTGAGTGAGCACACTAATATTTGATTCCGCTACAGGAACATTATACAAATATTGATAATAAGCTTCTGTCTTTAAGTAAGTGTTTTCTCCTATTTTAAAATTCCAACCCAAACCTGTATGGAGCGATTTTATCACATCGAGATTTTGATTTCCTTCCACTTTATTACCTTCCGAGTCTGTTCCTTTGACAAAATAATAGGCCTCATGCAAAAGTTTGCTGTGCCGAGAAACGTTAGCAGTAAAGCTGTGTCGTGGATGAGGTTTCCAAGCTAAAGACAATCGTGGTTCGAAAGAACTACTTTGATTGATACCAAAATAAACAGCATGCAATCCTATATTCAGTGTAAGGTTGTTTTTCCAACGATGTTTCCATTGGGCCTGCATTTGTAGCATATTTGTATAACCTCTTGCTTCCAAGTTGCCAAGTGAAGGTTCCTGTGTATCATCGGGCGATTCTAAATGTTCATATCCAAAAAAGCGGTGGTTTATTGTAAGACCAAATCGAACGGTAGAACGAGCGTTGATCTTTTTAGTATAAACACTATTAACAGTAAGTATATTGTTTGTAAGTGTTTCAATATAGTCTGAATTGAAATTTGGAATAGGATTTTCTGTATTAATAACATTATAATAAAACTGGTTGTCCAGGGAATATGAATGACTAAAAGCGGCAGATGATTTTAGAAAACTAGATTTAGATAAAGTCATTTTATGAGTCATGCCGATAATTCCCAATCGACCATTTTCTCTCCAACCAAACTCTATACTACTGGTATCAACTAAGCCAGTTAGATCAGGTGTTTTTACACTTCTATTGACACCGGCCAATCCGAAAAAACTGATACTATTACCAGGTCTAGTGGGAATATGAATATTAAAAGATACATCCTGAAAAATCGGTGGTCGGATGTCATTTCCGGAAGGGTAGACCCCAAATTCTTCTAATAAAGCTAAGGTACTAAATCGATAATTGATTAAATAAGAAGCTTCAGGTCCTAGTTTTTTTAATGGACCTTCTGCAGAAGCTTCTAGTCCTAAGGTACCTACACTCAAGGAGTACTCTCGTGTTTGGTTATTTCCTTTTCTTAGTTTTAAATCAAAAATACCCCCAAGAGCATTTCCAAAATCAACGGGAAAAGCACCTGTATAAAAATCTGATGGAGCTAGCATATTACTACTGAGCATACTGATGGCTCCGCCACCACTTCCTAAGGTCGCATAATGATTTGGATTGGGAATATCGACTCCTTCTAGTCTCCAAAGATTTGCGGTAGGAGAGTTACCTCGAATACTGATGGTATTGTCAGTTGGATTATTTGTACCACTACTTACTCCAGCATAATTGGTAACCATTCGAGCTGGATCTTTAAAACTAGCAGCGTAACGACTGGTCTCTTCTACTGAAAAAGATCGAGCACTGGTAATGGCCATTTCATTGATGGGGCGTGCATGTTCTGGTTTGGCTCGGATCACTACTTCGTGTAGTTTAGTGGTTCGTTCCACTAGATTGACCTCTAGCACAGTTTCTTTTCCCGCAATTAAGAGTAGATCCCTAATTTGAGTAGCTTGATACCCTAAATAACTGACTTGGATTTCATGCCTTCCAATAGGAATTTCTCCAATGAAAAATTTTCCTTTCAGATCTGTAATAACACCTCGTAAATTATCATTCTCTTCCACCCAAACACTCGCTCCGACTAAGGGTTGTCCAGAATCTTGATCTCTAACCGTTCCTCGGATACTCTGAGTAATGACTCCTTTTTTTTCTACTTTAATTGGTTTATTTATAGAAGAACTAAGTTTTTGAACAGGGCGATTTTGTCGGCGTAATATGATCTGTTCACCAATTACTTTGTAAACAACTTGACCGTTTTTAAAAACGGCATCTAAAACGGTGGAGAGCGGTTGATTGGAAAAAGAACAAGTAATTGGATCTTTTAGTGAAAGTTTGTTGCTACTATAGGCGAAGGAGATGCCATATTCTTTCTTTAATACTTTTAAAACCTGTTTTACGGGTAGCTCTTTTACTTCTAGAGTCACCGGAGTTTCTAGCAAATCCTGTCCATATAAGGATTGTAGCCCGATAAAACCCAAAAAGAAGCATAAAAAGAGTCTTGTTCTCAAAGTCTTGCTTTTAAAAGTAGAAGTACTACCCTTAAAAATAAGAGACTTTTACGAGAAAAATAAGAGGCTTCTATAAAAGGTTGTCTAAATTGTCCTGATGCTGCACATTTTGAGTGGTTGTTTAGTTAAAATATGTTGGCAAGAATGGCCTTCTAGCGGTGATGTCCCGATAAAATAAAGTGATATGGATTGTGTAAACGACTTATGTTAATTCGAAGGAGGACAACCTGCTCCATCTAAAATAATATTATTTGCTTTTTTAGTAAAGGTAAGCTCTTTGTTAAAAGTCAATGTTAATGTTTCTAGGGCATTATTAAGAGAGGATCTTTCAAAATGACCTGTATAAGTACAGTTGTTTATCGTAGGCTCTTTTAGCTTGATAGAAACACCATAAAAAGTTTCCAAAGCAGGCAAAATCTTAGAAAGCTTTTCCTCATCAAAATTGATTTTTTCTTTTTGCCAATTGAGGGTCTCCAAGGCGATATCTCCTTCTTTGTGAAGTGATTGATTATTCGATTGGTAGATTCCGCGTTGCGTAGGTGTTAGAATTAAAGACCCATTTTTACCGGCCCGATCTTCAAATGAGACCTTACCAGTAAAAACGGTGACGGTAGTTTTCGTAGCTTCATTTTTTATATTAAAACTGGTCCCGAGGACCGTAGTAGCTGTGTTTTTTGTTAGAATGGTAAAAGGCTTTTGAGGATTTTTAGTTATATCAAAAAAGGCTTCTCCATTTAACTGAATTTTTCGTTCCGTAAAATCTGGATCATAGCTGATCTTTGCTCCTTGATTAAGCGTAACAACAGACTGATCGGGTAGGGTAACCAAAGTTCGTGGTGTCGTAGCGATGGTTTCTACCAAAATAGGTTGATTAGTCTGTGTAGCTTTCCAAGCCCAAATCACACCGATGAGTAGTAATCCAATGGCGGCAACCGCTGAAATAGCAGGCCAGAGACGACGAACAGGTGTTGGGGATTTTGTTGTGGTAGTCGTTGTATTTTCCTGTGTAGTCTTTAAAAATTTATCGAAAGCACGATCGGTATCAACAGCAACGGGAAGTTCATAATTGTTGGTGATTTCCCATCCTTCGACAATATCTGCGTAGATTTCCTGATTTTGGGCATTAGTAGCCAGCCATTCTTGCAAATGGTCCATTTCTCCTTCAGACAATTGGTCTGTCAGTGATCGGTGAATCAGTGGTATATATTGTTCTTCTGTCATTATTATTTTAGGTGTTTTCCACCTATAATTGTTATTATTTCTTAGCTATCTGTATACAAGACGGAGAAAAATAGGATAACCCTAAGTTTATGTACGATTATTTTTAATTACTGTTCTTAATTTCTTTAAAGCAGTAGTAATATGGGCTTCTACCGTTTTTATAGATACGTCTAATTTTTCCGCTATTTCTTTGTTGGATAACTGTTCTTTTCGACTTAAAATAAAGACACTGCGGCATTTAGGGGCTAAACTGTCAATAGTTTCATTAATTAAATGCTCTAATTCACTGTTTTCCAGTTGTTTAACAGCATCTGGTTGGGTAGTAGCGGCGATAGGAAGGATCGTTTCTGTATTTA
>JALZUU010000306.1 GCA_023300665.1 Saprospiraceae bacterium
TGTTGAATTGTTGGGCTTGCTCTAGATAGAGCGGCTCAGCGATTCAATGTTTTATGATATCTCCTTTCAACCGTTCAGGACGTTTTAGAAGTTCAAAAAAACTGCGGAGGAAAGCCTTGTTTGCTTCAATAGTTTTTGGTTGCATGTAAGTAGCTTCTTCGCAGATTCGGTACACGTCTTCTTCGATGGATTGATAGAAGCGGACCATTTCATAAAATTCGTGTTCTCTTATTTTATAGTTAAAAAAATAGCGATCGCTGACGGTTTCGATGGGTAAGGTTTCGTGGGGAACGGCATATAATTGTCCGACGAATCCAGAATAGTCAAAGTCGTAGGGTAAAGCTACTATTTTATCGATGGTTGGCAATTTCACCAATTCGAGATTATGACGATTGGATACGGTCCAATCGGTATTGGCAATCATGTATTGAAAAAATAGCATTTTTAAAAATGAAGGTCGATCTAGCCGCGAAGGATTTACCCTTCCTTTTTCGATCACCACTGCATTTTTTCTTCGCGCATATTCTTCTTCATCTTCGATTAAAAATCCATTAAACTTTAATTTTTCTTCTTTGTCATCTAGAAAGGTTACGTCTACTAATTTTACTTTAATAGAATTTGAATCAATAAATTTATAAAGTTCGTAGAGAAAAAATTCTTTGTATAAAAGTTCTTGGCCTCTTTTATTTTCTTGACAAGGAAAAACAAATTTTAATTTATCATTTTTTAAAAGCCCTAAAGAGTCTAAGGTCTTTTTAGGAAAATCAAATTTGACGGGAGGGATATTACAAACCTTTTTTCTAATATTTCCTCTAGCTCTAATTCTTCCATTAAACATGCTAAGCTTACCATTCTCGGGTTCTTGAACTTTTAGCATTGCTTCTTGATATTCTTCTTTATAGCTTTTCCTAAGCAATTGCTTTACATTCGTATTGATCACCATTTCTGGAACCCCATCTAGCTTAAAAAGATAATCATAAAAACTTGATCTTTTCTTTCGCTTAGTAGGATTAAATTTGATGGGTTGTTTTGTTCCATCAATATCTCCAACAAAAAAGCGGTTATCTTGATAGAGCAATACTTGTCCAGTCTTTCCTACTTTTATACTACAATCGATACCTAAAATTCTACCATCATAAAATGATCGAATAGAATCAAAACTAGTATGTCCAACAATAATTCTATCTTGATCTAATTTTCTTAATATTTTTTTAATAGGAAATTTACCTTCACCTTCAGATTTCGGTTTAAAATAACCTCGATACCAGAGCGGCCCATTCTCTTCATACAAAGCATTCAATACTGGATCTTGCAGAATTGTTTTATCTTTAAATCTGATTAGATGTTTTGTAAAAGCTTCGTTCATCTCTTCTAAAGAATACTTAAGTTTTACAATCTCTTCTGAAATTCCACCATGTAAAAATAAGGATCGATTAATGGAAGTCATGACCTTATGACTAGCAATCCAATCTCCTAAAACACTTCCAACTCCAAACATTAAATGATAGCGGTTTTTAAGAATACCGGAAGTGTATAAATATTTTCTATTTAAATATCTGATATCACCTTGTAAGACCATGACTTCGTGATTGCCCAAAAGCACATGAACTTTCCCACCAGCCTTTGCTGCTTCTTTTTCTAAAAAAAATAAAAACCAAAGAATATCCAAAACCTTATCTCCTCGATCTAGATTATCTCCCGTAATTACTAAATGTCCTTTTCCAAAGGACCATTGATTTTCTTCATCAATCACCTGATGTGCTTTCAATAAATCAATCATCAGATCATACTGGCCATGTGCATCACTGATGGCAACAATATTTTCAATATCATCAAAGGTGGCTTGTGTATTTTTATCAAAATCTAAATTAGTCAGATCAATTTTCGGCAATCCTTCTCGATCAAACTTACCTGCTTCGCTTTTAGCAATCAAGGTGTCATGTCCTATTCCACTTTCGACCCATTGAATTCTTAGACTGTCATTTTGGTGAAAAATATAAGGCCCATCAAAATATTCGGTTTTAACTTGAGCGGTTAAAAAAACGATACTAATAAAGAAGAGGAAAATTAGAAGAAGTATTCTTTTCATTTAAATAATTTTTTTAGAATTTTAGGTTTTACGTTTACTAAACTTTTAAAGTTTAGTAAACGTAAAACCTAGACGTAAAACTTAGCCTTCCGTAATCGGCGTTACGCTACCACTTTCCAAAAACTGCAGAACGTCTTGTGCGGTTTCGGTTGGAAGTTCTTCCATTGGAACGTGGCCGGCTTTATCGTACATAATCAATCGTCCATTTGGAATAGCTGTTTCAAACTTTTTTGCCCAACGTTTTGGAAACCATTCGTCCGCCTTTCCCCATTGGATGAGGGTTGGACATTGAATGTTTTTTAAGTCCGCACTTCGATCCGCATAGTCAAAACTACTTTTATCAATAAAAGCTTGGCGATTACCGCGACGAAGTTGTAGCGCATGTACTCTATCAACTAGTTTATCCGTGACTTTGTTGTCATTATGGTACACTTCTTCTAAGCTACTTTCTACCAACGATTTAGGAGTTACCCGCAACATAAATTTATTCAACACAGGCGTATTGGCAAGTCTAAATGCCAAGCTAAGATCTGCATCTTCTTTTGAGAATCCACTAGAATTGAGTAGAATTAATTTGTTTACTCGATTGGAATGATCTAGCGCATACTGCCAAGCGATATGACCACCGAGTGAATTTCCGGCTAAATTAATTTTGGTCACTCCTAATTTATCTAAAAAAATATCTAGAAAATCTGTGTAGGCTTTGATAGAATAATCATTTGCAAAATGTTTGCCTGTCAGACCAAAACCAGGTAGATCTATACTAATCACTTGATATTGATTGGAAAGTTGATCCGTCCATGCTTCCCAAGTATGCAACGAAGAACCTGTTCCGTGAAGCAATACTAAAGGTTCACCACTTCCGGTTACCCGATAATGTACATTCATTCCAACAATATTCATTATTTTGGAATCTTCGTATGTATATTGTTTTTTTAATTCCTCCAAGGGTATATTATTGTAGAAGTTAAATCCACAATAAATTATCATCATCATAAATAGCATAAAGATTCCTGTAAAACCAATTTTGGAGAGGCTTCGTTTTCTTTTATTTTTTTCCATAGTATTGGGGATTTTAGTATAGAACTTGTTTAAAACAAGGTATGGTAAGTACCTACTAAGTATTTTCTATGAAATCATTTAGTCTCTTTTATTTTCTCAATATAGTGATTTAGTTGGTAATTATTGAATACGTGGGACTTTTTTTACGCGTTCACGAGCTTCGTGTCTTCGCCGGTACTCTTGCATTAGTTCTTGATCGATTTTTGCATCTCTGCTTTCGGGATTATATAATCCTTTTTCATTTCGTTGTCGGAAGCCTTCATATAAGGATACTGCGCAAGCTACAGAGATATTAAGGCTTTGTACCATTCCAACTTGAGGAATTAAAAAATTCCCGTCTACTTTGGCCAATGCTTCGGGCGTTACTCCGATGTGTTCGTTCCCAAATAAAAGAGCGATGGATTGGGTGAGATCTAAATCATAAAGAGAGACTGCATCATCGGAGAGATGGGTGCTGTAGATTTTATCATAACGAGATCGAACGTGCTCAAAACAAGCTTCTAAATCATGATAAAAGTGAACGTCCACCCATTTTCGGGTGCCTCCTGAGGTTCGCTTACCTAAGGTGAGGGTAGCTTTATTATTTTGTGGGCGAGAGTGAAGTACAAAAATTTCGTGAATGCCAACAGAATCACAGGTACGCAATACAGCACCTACATTGTGGGTATCATGGACGTTTTCCAAGATGACCGTAAAATTATGCTGCCGACGCTGAGCAACTGCCTGAAATTTTGCTTCGCGTTTTGGATTCATGAGAGGTTGAAGTGTTGAACTATTGTTTAATCGTTTATTTGTTTAAACGGTTAAATATCTTAAACGATTAAACATCCTAAACATCTTACTTAGTCGATTGAAAATGATAATCTTCAAATTTCAGAATGTTTACCATTTTATTTTCATAAAAATCTACCGCATCTAAATTTTCAATATTTACGGAACGTTGTGCTGGTTGAAAGTCTAATCTTGAGTGCAATAAGTTGGCAGATTCTCCGTCAATTTTTTGAGGAAAATTGGTACCATGCTTACTAGCCATTTCACCAAAATACATCATCAAATCATACCCAACAATAGCATCTTCTACTGGTGGCATTCCAAAACGATCAAAATATCGTTGGCGGAAATTCTTTACAGATTCATCGTAGATATCATAATCTGTATTGCTGCTGATGTGTAGATTTAATCGTTCAAAATAATCAAAATCTATTCGCGTATATTCTCGCCATTGTGGCATTCCATAAACGACCACATCATTAGGACCTTTTACTAAACTAATTTTTCGCATCAAGGCGTAAATAAAGTTTTCATTACTCCAAGAAGGCACGAGAAAAACCGTTGTTTTGTTTTGCTTAATGAGTGGCATTAAGTCTACTTCGTTCAAATCAGACGAATTATCTCGAATCACAAATTCTTTAAGACGATCCACAGATTCAGAACCTGTATAAGTTTTCTGCGCATCCTGAAAATATTTTAATCGATTTTTCTCTGCACTTTTATCACGAACAAGCAGTACGATATCAGCAGCCGGATGATTATCCAAAGCATGTTTGGTAATGGCTTGGCAGTGACTTTCCAACGAAGGATTCGTTTGTACAAAATAAGGATTTCCACTAGTAATCTTATTGTTAGGATTAAGTGGAGAAATCAATACTTTTTTATTTTTCTTAGCAAAAGCTGCGGTCTTTTTTAAGTTACCGGTCGTAACAGGTCCGATGATAATATCGGCTTCAAAAAGTTCAGAACTTGCCAATAACGAATTCATCTTCGAATCGGAAGCTTCCGTATCTAAGACATTTACGTTCAGTCGAA
Organism: Saprospiraceae bacterium; assembly: GCA_023300665.1. Lineage (GTDB taxonomy): Bacteria > Bacteroidota > Bacteroidia > Chitinophagales > Saprospiraceae > JALZUU01. The sequence goes on from JALZUU010000306.1 coordinate 4,958, forward strand.
CCCCTCTAGAAGACAAGTCGTCGAACGCCATTTTCACCCCACTATAGAAATTAATCGCCAGCATAGATTTAGGGTTGATTTCGTTTTCATATTCTTTAAACCGATTGCCTAAAAAAGGTAAGCAAACCGCTACATCATACATGTCAAGGGTCTGCCCTGGATCTATTCCTGGCTTAGTGGTGATTCCGTCAGGAGAACCTCCATCCGAAGTAATGGGAGGTTTTTCTTCGATAGGCGTTTCTGTCCAACTCACCGTATCAACAGGAGATACTTGATCGCTAGGATTCTCGTATTTACCTGTTTCAGGATTATACACTTTGCCTCCTTGAATTTCTCCAAGGTCTTCAGATGTATCTGTTTTTGGTTGCGTATCCGTAGGTACTTTTTTCAAAGAATCACACGACATCAACAGCAAACAGCAACAAAGACTTGTCATCCAAATCTTATTCCCACTCAATCGTGGCAGGAGGTTTTGTACTAATATCATAAACTACTCTATTTATTCCTTTTACGTTATTGATAATTTTACTGGAGACAAAAGCCATGAAATCATAAGGAAGTTTGCTCCATTCTGCAGTCATTCCATCTACGGAAGTTACCGCTCGTAGGGCTACTGCATTTTCATAAGTACGCTCATCTCCCATGACTCCAACAGACTGAACAGGGAGTAAGATAACACCTGCCTGCCAAACTTCATCATATAATCCAAACTCTTTTAATCCTTTAATAAAAATATCATCGGCTTCTTGTAGAATCTGAACTTTTGCAGGAGTAATATCTCCCAGGATTCTGATTGCCAATCCCGGTCCAGGGAAAGGGTGTCGTCCAATAATATTTTTAGGTAGATTCATTTGATGTCCAACCTTCCGTACCTCATCTTTAAACAACATTCTTAATGGTTCAACAATTTTGAGGTCCATATCGTCTGGTAGTCCACCAACATTATGGTGCGACTTGATGGTTACGGAAGGTCCGTGTACAGATACGGATTCGATAACATCGGGATAGATGGTTCCTTGTCCGAGCCATTTTATATTCTCAAATTTGGCAGCAGATTCATCGAATACCTCGATAAACATCCCGCCAATTATTTTTCTTTTTTTCTCAGGATCACTTTCTCCGGCGAGGGCATCCCAAAATCGATGTTTGGCATCTACTCCGGTGATATTGAGTCCCATACCTTCGTAAGAAGTAAGTACTTCTTCAAACTCATTTTTTCGTAACAAGCCATTGTCTACAAAAAAACAATAAAGATTATCACCGATCGCTCGATGCAATAAAGCAGCACCGACGGTAGAATCTACTCCACCAGATAAAGCCATTAAAACTTTATCCGTTCCTATTTTATTGCGTAATTTTTCAACAGTGTCGTCCACAAAAGATGCTGGTGTCCAAGTTCCTTCACAACCCGCAATATTGATCAAAAAGTTCTTTAGGAGTTCTTTTCCATGTAGGCTATGGGTTACTTCTGGATGAAACTGCAAGCAATGTATTGGATGCTTAAACTGATTGTCTTTGGATTTAAATGCTGCTACGGGAATGCTCTCTGTAGCCGCAGTAATCTCAAATTTTTCAGGTACGGCCATGATAGAGTCTCCGTGGGACATCCAAACTTGCGAATCTGTTGGAATATCGTGAAATAATGGATCTGAGGAAACTACTTCACTTAAGCTTGCTTTACCGTATTCTCTTTTTTGAGAACGTTGTACTTGACCACCAAAATGATTGGCAATCATCTGCGCACCGTAACAAATAGCCAATACTGGCCGTTGATCAATCAGATAATCTAAATCTACTTTTAGCGCTTTTTCATCTGTAACAGAGAAAGGACTTCCGGATAAAATAATCGCTTTAATTCCCTCAGTTATAGGGGGAATTTTATTATATGGGACAATTTCGCTATAAATATTCAATTCACGTACCCGTCTGGCAATCAATTGAGTATATTGCGAACCAAAATCTAATATTAATATTTTCTCACTCATACGAGCAAAGATACTATTTTTGTACCCAATGCTGAAAAAATTATTGTGGAAAGACAAGAACAATTGGCAAATCGCTGGCGCTACGCTAGGGGCTTTTATTGGTTTATTTCTACTATTGCTTTCTCAACAATTCTACTTTGACTTTCAATATCTCCTCCTTGGCAATAAGAAGGTTACCTCTGAATATGTAACTTTGAATAAGCCTGTCATTGCTTATCAGTCTCATTTTACTCCCGCAGAGATTGCTGACCTAAAGAAAATGGAATACGTACAGCAGTTGGGTGTATTTAAGTCTAGCGAATTTCGGATCAATGCTTCCAGCCCTACTTTTGGTTTTTTTACAGATTTATTCTTTGAAGCAATTGATACTACTTTTATTGATTTTGAAGATGTAGATCAAGAATTCAATTGGGAGGAAGGATCTTTAGAGATTCCCATTGTTGTCTCTCGAGATTATTTGGCGCTCTATAATTTTGGTTTTGCCCCTAGTCAAGGACTTCCTCAGTTAAATCCTGAGTTTTTAGAAAATTTCACTTTAGACTTAACGCTGAATGGCAAAGGACTTAAAAGAAAGTTTAAAGGCCATATTGTTGGTTATACGGACAGAATCCATTCAATTCTCGTCCCAGTTAATTTTATGGAATGGGCAAATCAGACGTTTAGTGAGCAACCACAACCTGGTGCTCATCGAGTGATGTTAGCCGTAGAAAGTGGCCATGAAACGCAGCTTCGAGAGCAAATCAAACGAAAAGGTTTTGAAGTAAGTAGTGGTCATTTGGTGGGAGAAAGAATCCGTACCTTGCTCAGTGGTGCCATCAGTCTGATTGCTTTGATCGGATTGATTATCGTAATTTTATCAGTATTGGTTTTTATAATTAATTTTCAATTATTGATTAGTCGAGCAAAAGATCGAATTCAGCTTTTGCTGGAATTGGGTTATCGACCAGCAGATATCAGTCGAGTACTATTTTTATATTTATTGAAAATTTTCGCATTGGTTTTGATCCTAACCTTGGGTGCTCTATTTTTATTTAGATGGGGATTTCAATTTTGGTATAGTCAGCATGGATTTCAGATGGGCATGCAACTCCATTGGTCGGTATATTTAACAGGGATTGTCTTTTCCTTTTTGGTGATTGTTTTAAATTATCGAATGATTGGGAAGATGGTTAGGGGGAATTAGTTTTCTTTCTTATTTAATGAATAATTTTTCAATTAATAAGGCGCTTCTTGCGTGTAAATCTTTTAGTGTAAATATCTTATGTTTATAAATTTTATTGAATCTGTATAAACAATAGTTCGGCAATTTTTAATTTAAGGATGTTTTCGCTAAAGTTAGCCAGTTTACCAGCTAGTTTCCCTTTATCATTTTACATTAAAGGGAAGCTGACTAGCAAGCAAGCGAACCAGCCAACGAGCAAAAAACCATCTACACCTCCCGACTCTCCCCCACTTCTAACAAAATCAATTCTTTGCCTTTATCTGCAAAAGCTTTCTTTGCTGCTACGTGATCAATTTCGATATATCCAAAAGTATCAAAATGACATCCGACAATCTTATCACATTTGATAAAATCGCTTGCAATGACCGCATCTTCGTATCCCATCGTAAAATTATCGCCAATCGGAAGGATGGCAAAATCGAGTTTAGGACAGGTCATCGGGATGAGTTGCATATCCATGGTCAGAGCCGTATCTCCAGCGTGGTAGAAACAAAGATCTTCGTTCCAGACTACAAATCCACCAGGATTGCCTGCATAAGTGCCATCAGGTAAAACGGAAGAGTGAACCGCATTTACATACTTGACGGTACCGAAATCAAATTTGGCCTTACCACCTTGATTTAAGGGATGGCCATCCATTCCTTTACCACCATAATAGGTCGTAATTTCATAATTAGAAATAATCTTAGCACCGGTATTTTTAACCACCGCCTCTACATCCGCTACGTGATCCTGATGCCCGTGAGTGATAAGCAGGTAATCGGCAGGAACATCTGCTACCGTAATTTTATCTTTTGCCAATTTATTGTGGGTAATAAAAGGATCAAAAACTAAGTCTTTTCCGTTAACACGCATTCCGAATCCAGCTTGGCCGTAATAGGTAATTTTCATAATCAAATTATTTAGATAATAAATACAACAGGTAAATTAGTGGAATTACCGAGAAAAGCAAAAAAAAGCGATATCATATTGACCTTCAAAATGAACATTCAATTATAATATCGCTCTTTACTTATTTTTTTTACTAAGAAAGGATAGGTTGGAAGTAAATTCTCATTGTTTTTTTGCCAGTTAATTAAACTGACTCGAAAACAGAGACCTAGATCAACAGATTTCTAATCATAATTAACCGCCACTCTTAACGCCTTTAGTCCCGTCACTCCTTGTAAATCTTCCAAGTCTAGTTCTTCAATTTCAGGATGAATCATTTTAGCTTTTGCTAAAAAATTCAAGTATCGACGATAAGTTACCGCATCTCGTTCTTGGGAATAAACAATGGCTATTTTTCCAGGAAGGGTAAGTCGTTCAGAAGCACCTTTTACGTAAGCTTTGTCGATTCTTTTCTTTAAAATTTCGTATCGAATATTATACGCACCATCTACATCAAAGGATTTACTAGACATTTTAAACTTAACCGTAATCGGGCTTCCATGCACCATAATTAAAGAAGCAATTTGTAATTTTAAAGGCAATTCAGGTTGCAAGCTGTATACCAATCGCTCGGTGCCAACCATCGTTTGAAGTTGCCAGAGTTGTAGATTTTGTAAATAAACAGGACTGTAATTTTGTTTCTTCACCAATGATTGTCCAACGTACATATTATACTCTACTCCATCCGTTTTATATTTTTCAAAATAATGAGGATAGATTTTTTGTGCCTCTTTTTGTTGTCGATCTAAATAATTCGCTATTTGGTCATTGATCATCGCCACACTATCTTCAAAGTCTTTTCTTTTTGAATAAACAAACCCTAAAGTACCGTCCAACTTCTCCTTATACTCATTGACTTTTTTATTCATCGCAGGACTTAACGTTCGAATATGTTTAAAGGCTGGATAAATTTCATCAATCAAAAATTCTCCCATCGTAACTTCATCTCCTGCATCCATTCCTGATTTTAAGTGCGCTGATGCTTCTCCTAGTCGATGTAATAACTGACGATACAAAATTAAAGGTTCTACTTCTAAGGCTTCTTTTAGAATTTTTCCAGCTAATTTTAGCTGGTGAATTAAGTCCGCCTGCACGGCAAGGTTTCGTTCATCCGTAGATCCTTTGATATCAGACTGACCAAAAAGCGGCATCACTTCATCAAATACAATATCTTTAATCGAAGCATCAGGATTGGTTTGCTGAGATATCCAAATATTTTCCGCTACTTCAAAAAACTTCCAAGAAACAGATGGATGAATCACCGTAAAATTCTTTTGAATAATACTTTCTATTAGCGTTTCATGTACCACCATCCAGCGTTGCATTGTAACTGCAAAAATTGGAATGATATCAAAAACTTTATTGATACTCACTCTATTGATTTCTTGTACATGAGGGCTCCCAAATTCGATAACACCAATTAAATCGTTATCTAACTGTATTGGAATAGCAACATAACTTCGAATCCCTCTTTTGGCTAGTCGATGTACTTGTGGATTTTTTTCAGGAATCAATTTAGGTAGATTCGTAAAAAATATTGGTTCCATTTTTAACAACTCGGATGTCCCATATCCACAAAAACACTCTGTTGCCGGAACATCTTGTTCCATTTTTAACACTAAACTTTTAAACTGTACATCTCTAAAACAACCTACCGCTTCTGTGTTTCCATTTAGAACAAACATCCCCATGGTTAGGTCTGACATTTCTAAAATACGGCCCATCTTATTTTTAATATTTTCTAAATGGGTTTCCGATTGAAAAACATCAGGATGTAAAAGATCTGTTTTTAGTTCTGAAACAATCTCTTCCGTGGTAACATCAAATAAAGTTAACATCCCAAAACCTTTAAAAATAAAAGACTCGGGCGGAAAAATTTCTTTCCAAACTTCAATATTGTGGGCATTATTACGGAGTAATTCGATGTCTTCTTTTGAAATAGAAAAATTAGGATCAACGGGTTCTATTTCAGAAAAATCTCCATTGAACATCACTCGATAATGATTCGTACGGTTGGTGGTTTTATTTGGAACATCTACATAATAGGAACGGGTCGTTTTCAAATCAACACCGTATCTAAATTTTAATAGAAAGACACAGGCATACCTATAAAATAAGTCTTCCTCTACATCTCTAATTTTTAGTTCAAAATTATCTCCAGCATCCTCTACTATTTTTTGGAATCGTCTAGTTGGATTAAAATAAACATCCGTAAATGGAATAGCTCCAGTTTTGGTTTCATTGTCTTGAAGTGGTTCAGGAAAAAGAACAGAAAGTAATTTTTTGAGTGGCCCGGGATGATCATAAATGGTTTTTACATCAAGAATTGGCGCTCTTAGTTCTGGATATTCTTTTAGCTCTCGTAGCACCTCTTTAGCATACATCGCAGCACCTTTAGAAGACCCTTTGGCTTGTGCTTCCCAATATTTGAATATGCCTTCAAAGCTCACTTGTACCTGAAATGGCAGTGCTCCCCATGGACGAATGGTATTTTTCCTTTTTTTTAACTTATTCATACGAACCCTACTAATTTAAAATGAAGTATATTTTTTACTAGTTGGCCTGTTAGAGCCTGTCACGCACTCATTTAAGTTAATACAACGACTACAAAGAAAAGAAGTTTTAAAGAATAACAGATAAGACCGCAATCCCAACACCTATTAGAATGGCAATTAATTTGGGCAAAGGTACCGCGTGGTGGTCATTACTACTATCAGATTCAAATAAAATGGTCGTAGCGATATGTAAAAATGAACCAATGACGATGGCTTGTAGCACATTAATATGCCAATCCGTAATCTGATCTTGCTCTGCAAAAACGGCCGTAAGCAAAGCAGCAAGTGGTGACATCAACCCAAAGATTATCAATAGTATCCACAAAATAGCCTTCTGATAACCTGATTTTTTTAATAATAAAACCAAGGCAAAAGCAGCCGGAGCTTTGTGCAAAACAATACTCCACATGAGATGATGTCCACCGTGATCATGGACATGACCTCCCAAGGGCAATCCCTCGATAAAGGCATGTAAACAAAGACCAATCATGACCATGGTCGTATGTCGACGCACCTGATCTTGGTGATGCGGCACATGAATATGGCCATGCTCTACACCACCAGAAAATTGTTCTAAAATTAATTGAATAAAAAATCCTACTAGAATGTAAATTCCTACATGCTCAACATTGGAACGAAAAACAGTAGGCATAATATCCATTACACAAATACCTAATATATAAGCACCACTAAATGAGAGAAATAACTGAAGAGAAGAAGGGTCTTTGGGATTAACTATTAAAGCAGCTGAACCACCTAACAGGACCGTAAAAAGTAAAAGACAGTATTCCCAAATATGCATGCTTAGAATTTAATTTTTTGGTCAAAACTTGTGGTGTAGCAATCCACCAAGTTTCCTCAATCGGCAAAATTACGATTTTTCTATTGTTAACCAATTTTGACGATCTAATACCCGACCAATCATACTACCTATTAACCATCCTAACACGGCACCTGCTAATACATCTAGCGGATAATGTACGCCCACATATACTTGAGCATAAGCAATCGAAGCAGCCCAAAGAATCAACCACCAAGGTCGATGACGTAAACGTCGACCTAGCGCAAAAAATAAGAATCCAGCTATGGCAAAATGATTAGTTGCATGGCTAGAAGTAAAACTATATCCACCACCACATGGAACCAGCAAATGAACCGTATGATCTGTCACTACTTGATGGCAAGGACGAGGACGTTGTATATTTTTTTTCATCACTTTACTACTCAAAGTATCAGAAATCGTAATGGTCAATAATAACCCTATCACGACATACCAAGCCCTTTTTCCAAAATTTTGAAATAGAAAAAACAACAAAAAAACATAGAAAGGCACCCAAAAAAGCTTATTTCTCCACCAAGGCAACAAAAAATTTTGCCAGTCAGTCTCCCAGGATTGGTTAACTAATACAAATAAATATTTATCTAATTCTAATAACCAATCCATAGGCTTTTTTATGATCAAACACCAGTAAGTATTTAACAATCAAATATATAGACATTTTAAAATAGATTATCTATAATTTATAGTTTTTGATAAATCCTCAAATCCAACAAAGATTGAAACTTTATGAAGCATTCTGAGGTAAAAATAAGGGTACCTTATGCCCCAAATAACGACAAAATTGGTTGCTCTGCCCTTATTTTTAGTCTATTTTTGCCAGAGACAGTAGTACTGTCTAACTACTATGAAGAAAAATAATTTAGCTTTCTACACAAAAGAGCTTCTCCTAACTATTTTGCACAAAGAACGGACTATTTTTCCAAACTACTTCTTTACTAAATGTGAATCTATTTTTTAATAGTTTCTCCTAAAAACAAAAATTGTGTCTTTAATAAAATCTATTTCAGGTATTCGAGGTACCATCGGTGGTGTTAGTGGAAAGAATTTAACGCCTATAGATATTGTAGAATCAGCATCCGCCTATGGATATTGGCTCTTACAGAAAGGAAAAAACCCAAAGGTGGTTATTGGACGAGATGCACGTATTTCAGGTGAGATTGTCAGCCAACTAGTGGTCAGCACCTTGCGAAGCCTCGGCATTTCTGTAGTGGACTTAGGTTTATCAACAACTCCTACCGTAGAAATAGCCGTTCCACTAGAAGAAGCAGGCGGAGGTATTATCCTCACCGCTAGCCACAATCCAAAAGAATGGAATGCCTTGAAATTACTCAATGAGAAAGGAGAATTTATTTCTGCCGCAGATGGTCAAGACATTCTTAATTTGATCGAATCTGGAGAAATTACTTATGCTAGCGTTGACAAATTGGGAACTTACGAAACCAATGATACTTATATTTCAAAGCATATTGAGCAAATTCTGAAATTACCGCTTGTAGATACTGCCGCTGTTCAGGACAAAAAATTTAAAATCGTCGTAGATTGTATCAACTCTACTGGTGCGATTTCTATTCCACCTTTACTCGAAAAATTAGGTTGTGAATGTATTCTTCTGAACGAAGAAATGACAGGCGTTTTTGCCCATAATCCAGAACCATTAGCAGAACATTTACGACAACTATCTAGTGCCGTACTTAGCAATCGTGCACATCTTGGAATCGTTGTCGATCCTGATGTAGATCGCTTAGCGTTTGTTTGTGAAGATGGTGAAATGTTTGGGGAAGAATATACCCTAGTTGCTATTGCAGATTATGTTTTAAAACATACCCCTGGTTCAACGGTATCTAATTTATCTTCTACTCGTGCTTTATCTGATGTCACCGTCAAACATGGTCAAACTTATACTGCCTCCGCAGTTGGAGAAGTAAATGTGGTGACCAAAATGAAAGAAACCAATGCGGTTATAGGAGGCGAAGGAAATGGAGGGGTTATTTATCCTGAATTGCATTATGGACGAGATGCCCTCGTTGGTATCGCACTCATGCTTTCTCATCTAGCGCATGCTGATCAAGCTATTTCATTTTTAAGAAGTTCGTATCCAAACTATACCATTTCTAAAAATAAAATTGAGCTAAGTGAAGATATTGATTTCGACTATATTTTTTCAGGTTTACAGAAAAAATACGAACGCGAAAAAATTAATACGATTGATGGATTAAAGATTGATTTTGAAGAAGACTGGATTCACCTTCGACGTTCTAATACAGAACCAATTGTAAGAATTTATACTGAATCTGCCTCACAAGTTATTGCAAATAATTTAGCCAATAAAATCAGAGCAGACATCAACGATTTAATGAAAGAAAAAGCAAGAGCGGTCTAGATATTTCATTCTTACTCCTTAAAAAGTAAAAATGCGACTACAATGATAATTGTAGTCGCATTTTTTATTGAAAAAATCCTTATTTTAAGAACAATACTCTACCTTTGCAATACAATCCACCCTAAACTTTACTGTTTAACCAGACAAACCTTAATTACTATGCGAATTTATTTAGACAATGCGGCTACCACGCCAATTTTGCCTGAGGTTGTTGAAACAATGACTCAAGTACTTAGCAATACTTACGGAAACCCTTCTTCTCTACATGCTGAAGGTCGAAATGCTCGTGCCACCATTGAAGAGGCTCGTAAGATTGTTGCGAACGCCATTGGCGCATCCATCGGAGAAATATTCTTTACTTCGGGTGGAACTGAATCAAACAATATGGCACTGAAATGTTCTGTGCGAGATCTTGGGGTTAAACGAATTATCTCTTCCCCGATTGAACATCACTGTGTTCTTCATTCTCTTGAATGTATTCAAAAAACAATGGGAATTGAAGTCAAACTACTGCCCGTTAATGAACACGGTCGAGTGGATCTTAAAGTGCTGCAGGAATGGCTAGCGGAGAGTGATGAAAAAACCCTTGTTAGCTTAATGCATTCTAATAACGAAGTCGGAACCATGATCGATATCGACGCTGTAGCAGATATTTGTCAGACCCATAACGCCTTTTTTCATACAGATACGGTACAAACAGTTGGCTACTTCCCTATTGATGTGAGTCACGAAAAAATCAGCTTTCTTTCTGGGTCTGCTCATAAATTTCACGGTCCTAAAGGAATTGGATTTATTTATATTAATAATGAAAATATTGTCAAACCTTTCGTCGATGGTGGTTCTCAAGAAAGAAATATGCGTGGAGGTACCGAAAACATCGTTGGAATTGCAGGATTAGCAAAAGCACTTCAGCACTCCATCAGTCATATGGAAGAGCACAAAAATTATATTAGTGAATTAAAGACTTATTTTAAAGAAAAATTAGCTGCTGAATTTTCAGATATCCAGTTCATGGGAGACGATCAAGGATTGAATCATTACAAAGTATTAAATGTATCTTTCCCTCCTTCTCCAAAGTCATCATTAATGTTGTTGAGTCTAGATATTGCTGGTATCAGTGCCTCTGGAGGAAGTGCTTGTAGTTCAGGAGCAGAAGCTGGATCACACGTCTTGGCTGCGCTAAACGTTCCACCAGATAGAAAAAATATCCGCTTTTCTTTTTCTCATCTAAACACCAAATCAGAAATAGATCAGGTAATCAAAAAACTACGACCAATTTTAGCAAAGGAATTAATTAGTTAAAATTAGTCCTATAAAACAAAAAAGCATTGCCATTGGGTGCAATGCTTCGTCTTTGTGTTTATTACAAATGAGTAGATGTTAAGCCATAAAATGGCTTGCACACTCGTACAATTAAAACCACTATTAAGACGTAGTTTTTTCAAAAAGTCACTTATTTTATTCAAAAAATAATCTTTAACTTCTCTAAAAGGTTACTTTGTTACCTTAGAATCAATTAAAAAAAATATGAAAATAGCAATGCTGGGTTATGGCAAGATGGGAAAAAAAATTGAAGAATTAGCTCAAGCAGCAGGTCACGAATTTATATTAAAAATTGATCAAAATAATCGTCATACCTTAACCGCAAAAGACTTGCACACTGCTGATGTAGCCATCGAATTTAGTAATCCAGATGCGGCCGTCGATAATATCAAACTCTGTTTAACTAATAACCTTCCAGTCGTCAGCGGTACAACTGGTTGGCTTGAACATTACTCCGAGATCGCCGAGTTATGCAAAAAAGAAAATGGGGCTTTTTTCTATGCTTCTAACTATAGTATTGGTGTCCATCTATTCCGAAATATTAATCGCCAACTAGCAGCCCTGATGGATACCCAGTCTAACTATCAACCAGAACTAACAGAGATTCATCATACTCAAAAACTAGACGCTCCTAGTGGTACTGCTATTACCTTAGCGGAAGACTTGCTATCTGAAATTTCTAGTAAAGATCAGTGGCGAAATGAAGCAACAAACGATCCTTCCACCTTGAGCATTTTATCAGAACGAATCGACCAAGTACCCGGAACACATCGGATCGACTGGCAATCAGCCGTAGATACTATTCGCCTGGAACACATCGCCCATTCTCGAGCAGGCTTTGCCAAAGGAGCACTCTCAGCAGCGACTTGGATTGTTGGTAAAAAAGGCATCTTTGGAATGAAAGATATGTTGGGATTTTAAGGAGATTCTTGAGGTGTTAATCACGACGTAAAGACAATTCATGAATTGTCTCTCTTTCTACCTCTCT
>JALZUU010000307.1 GCA_023300665.1 Saprospiraceae bacterium
TCAATCTCCGGCTCCGGCAAAGCAATATCAAAACACTCTCTAATCTCTCGATCACAATCATCTGTTATCGTCACACAATAAGTACCTCCTGCTAGTTCACTACGAGAAGCACCAAAAACCGCAAATTCATCCCAACGATATTCATAAGGTGGATTACCGCCTGTAGCTTGTAAATTGATCGAACCGTTGTTATCACTTGCACAGCTCAGACCAATATTAGAAGTATAGGTAAAGGGTCCGGTAGATGCACGCTCTTCAATAATATAAGATCGCTCAATCGAACAGTTTCCTTGCAAGTCACTGATGGTGACGGTATATGTTCCTGGACTCAGATTTTCAATCGTACCCACAACCTCATTTTCAATAACAACTCCGTTACTCCATGCAAAATTGACTCGACCAGGGTTATTTGCGGGAGGCATAGTGGCAAACAAACCGATAATTCCATTATCCTCTCCTTCACAAGAAGGAGAAATCGATACGGCTTCGTTCGGCTCGTTTTCACTGAGTAGGTCATAGTCCGCGGTAGCTCTACAGCCATTGACATCTTCTACTGTAAGTGTGTAGATCGAAGATCCTAAATGTTTTATATGTAAATTTTGTCCTTGTTCAGGAAGAATTACCTCTCCTTCTTGATTGGTCCATGTATAGGTATAAGGTCCTGTTCCTCCTTTTAATCCTGCGTCAGAGAAAAACCTTATTTCACCATCGGTTGCACCACAACCTGTAGGTTTTTTCTCAATATCAGGCTCATTGGTAATTTTAAATTCACAACGATCCAGAGGCTTTGTAATTGACGTTGTACAACCAAATCTATTGGTTACTTCTATAATGTGTTTTCCATCACAAAGTTCGGGAATAATAATACTACCTTCTCCTTCTGGGATAGGGGTTATGGAAAAGACAACTACATCATATTGAATGACTCTGACGGTAAACGGCCCTGCCGTACCTTCCGCAAAAACTTCGATCACCCCGTCACAAGGAGGCATATTGGCATAACTTAGCTGTTCAACGGATATTTGCCCCATCATCATCAGGGCTGGGAATAATAAACTTAGTAATAGACTTGTTTTTTTCATGTTCCGGATTTTTCCGGGGGGTATGAAAGGTTTTTAATTGTGTGAAATAATGTTTTGTTGGATAAAAAGTAAAAATTATACTCTTCAATAGGCTTTAATATCAGTATTTAAAAAGAATAATATCTATTTCATTTAAGAAGAAATTCTATTACAGGTTCAATCAATACTTTGAAAAATAAATGAGAAATAATTTTCTACAGTTTCTCCAATCAAGTATAACCCTGTACCTTTAGTAATAAACTTGAATCCACAAATAAAATCAGGTATATCTAGTTTACATTTCCATAAATTATCATTCGAAAGTTCCTTAAAAGTATCAAAGTAAGCCTCAAGATAGTCTAGAAAATCTTTCTTACTAAATTCAATGAAATGAAATTCTAGATCAGAAAAATGCGTAGGAAAATTATATTCTAGATAATTCATATAAGGAAGAGCATAAACATATAAATGAAATTCCTCAATTCCATTAAAGCTTTTTTTTGAGCCCTGATATGTAATTATTCCCTTAGCTCCTGAAGGAAAATCAAATTTTAGATGAGGAAGGTAATTTTGATACGAAATACAAACAATATCTTTAACCTTATTTATATCTAAAATCTCTTCATTAAACTTTATTACCATGTTAATTATATTGGAAATGCTGTACTAAACATTAGGTTATTTATTAGCCCCGTATATTCAACTCTAATTTTTGTGAATCCATCTGATGCTAGTCCTTCCCACGCTCTAAGACCTACTTGATTACTCATCTTAGATGTCACTTGTGCTATCTCATTTAAAACTTTATTTGCATCCCATCCTTTTGGAAAAAGAGTAGACTTTGGTAATTTTGGTATCCAATCCACACCATTAGGAGCTTTTATGTCTATAGCAACTCTTCTTAAGGTTACCCCATCAGGATAATATTTTGGAAAACCAGGTGGTTGAGTTGGTCTAATTCTGACATTTATGCCATCTATTGCTGATCTTAAATGGCAACCAACGGCTCTTCCCGCATCAATATGACCTGCTAAATGTAAATCTATCTCAGGCTTCTGATTCAATACTTTAACAAACGATTCTAAAAAATCAGAGTCTTTTCTCCATGCATCGGGAAGTTTACGTCTTAGCGCCTCTGCCCACCCATCAATTAAATTAGGATTCCCATCAAATTTACTAACAAGATTAGTAAGTTCAACATCCGACAGATCCCCGAAATCATCAGCAAATTTTCGAGCCGTTAAATGCGATAAATCTCTTAATTTATCACTTACTGCTGGATTGTCAAATTTACGAATTAATTTGAAAAATTTTCTTAGACTATTTACCATATCTAGAAGGATTGCTCCTCCAGCAGCAGTACCTCCACTCAAACCAAATTTGGTCATTGTTACTACTCCTTTCGTACCAGCCATGGCTCGCTGACGTTGTCCCTTTGGACTATCTTCGTTTAATAAGTCAAATTGGTTCGTAATTTCAGTTACAACAAAATTAAAAATTTCTTCTGGGCTTGTATTCCATAATCCTTCAATCAAGTCCGCTGCGATTGATGGTTTATCTAGTACTTTTCCAATCAAGTCTACTAACTCTAGTAAATCTTTTAGCTCAGCCATCGACTGATCCCCTATTCCTGCTGCCGATGCCCATATATGAAGTGGTTTGGTATTATATATCGCAGGATCTGATGAATCCCATATGGCAGGATCTGTTTGTGCATTTTTTGTAATATAAATTAACTGATCTGCTCCAAAAGCAAATAATTTCATAAAACTAAGATTCCCTTCTGCTTTCAACTCTCCTTCTTGCGATCCTGGTTCAGCTGATTCAAGTTGACCATCCGTACCATATACAGGAGCATGAGCATTGCTTAATCTTGAAAAAATTGTTCTAAGTGCTGACTTAGCTACTCGTTGGTATTCATACTCTGAGCGAACCTTCCAATCGCCTACAGCTGGCACCATACTACCCCGAGCAAAGATGGGTTCAAATCGAACAGTGCTACCTTGTGAATTTACTCGGTCATATAACCCTACGTAATCGATTCCATCTGGAAGATTTCCAGCATATAATCCTTCTAGTCGAAATTGAATAGCAGCAGGATCCGTAAATTCTTCTACCGTACCTCCTCTATATACTCTTAAGATTTGATTAAAACGATCGTAATAATAAAAACCTGCTCGATAACCATTATCTTCGACATAATTAATTCCATCCTCAAAATCATCTAATAAGGTTGACTCATTAAATGGCTTATAAACAGCTTGTTCCATTAATAAATCAATGATATCATTGTTGGTCAATCCACCTCCTGGATCCGGATCTATACAAGCACTTGCAGGCGCCTGACTAATTTCTGTAGAAAGTATTTTATCTAAAAAAGGAGAAATAGGAGGAAAAGAAAAATCAAGCTCTTTTGGAGTTCCTCCATCGTTTGTTGTTCCATCCTCTGTTCCGAATACCTGTTCCCCTTGAACATTTACAGTATACAGATAGCAATAACAAGTAGAACTTTCTTCATTATATTCAACTATACCTTGATAGATAGTTTGTACCCCCTCTATAAGGTCTCCATTATTATAAATATTTGCTGGTACATCAGCTGTTAAATAACCATTAAACTGTCCAGGAAGGTCAGGAAACTGACCTTTATGTAATTTTGAATTTTCCGTATCAAATAACGCACTCATTTTACCCGTCTCTCCTCTAAAGTCTACAGGTGTTAAGCCTTCTACTAACAAACCTGTCTCTCCTAACGTATAAACATATCCTCCTCCCGTTGGTATACCTCCTCCCGTAGCCGGTATTTTACAAGGTAACTCGACTCTGTAGGTTGTACTTACCTTACATCCTTGTGGACTTATGGCGATTACCTTATAGTCACCTGGTTCCGTAGTAAGTAATATATTACCAGTAGTTCCTGCTTCATCCTGCCATTCAAAAGTATAACCACTTCCAGCATAGGCCTCCAATTGATATTGAAGGATACCTCCTTGAATTTCTACTGACGCACCAATTTCTACCGATGCACAATTTAATACCTCGTAACTATCCGTAGCAGTACACCCGAGTTCTGTATCGGTTACGACAACTGAGTAAGTTCCGGCAAAGTCTACCGTTACCGTCTGCTCTGTGGAAATAACTGTATTAGTTAGCTCATCTGTCCAACTATAACTATAACCTTCATCTAACTCCACTGACAATTCAATATATTGGTCTGTATCGCAAGCATCATCAAGTGGAGGAGCAATTACTGGTACTTCTTCTTGGCAAATAAATGGTTTACTGCTGCTAATTTCAAAGTCTGGAATTTCTCTGACACTAACTAGTGCAAAGGCATTTCTACTACACCCAGTACTTTCTACATCCGTAACTGAAAGTTCATATATCTCTGTGTCATCAGGAGAAACCGTAATATTTTCTGTAGTTTCTCCATTACTCCACTCATAAGCTAGATTACCAGTTGCCCCTTCTATGACGGGTGATATCGTAACATTACCTCCTGGGCAAAACTCATAAACCTCCTCTAGTTCCACTGTAAAATCTGGACTTTTCATCACTACATTGATTTCACTTTCCTCTATCAAATCTCCTTCATTACTTGTTTTTATCAACTGAATTACCACATCTTCTTCTAGTGGAATAGTCGTAGGCTGAGTATTCATAGTTTCTTCTGTGCTCGGAAAAGCAGACTCAGGCAGCCATTTCCAGCAGTACTCATCTACTTCAGGGCAGAAGGTGACGACTTCTCCTTGACATATTTCCAAGGTATTGTCCACCAAATCCGCTGGATCAACACATTGCCCCCAACTCAACACAGGTAAGAATAGACTTAGTAAAAATAATTTGACTGGTAAAGAAAATGATAAGTGTTTACTCATTTTTTTGATTTTAAGGTTGCTGACAGAATAACTTAAAAAGGGTAAATTAATAGCCTTAGTGTTCGACTAGGCGATGAATACCTAATCAATTATTAAAAGCCACGAAAATTTGTAGTAGTTTTGCAGGGAGGAGTGCAAACAAATAACAATAGTTTTTTTTTTAACAAAGACCTTACCAAAAACAAAATATAACAAATTAATTTTGATCTATGCAAATAAAAATTAACGCTCAATAAACC
>JALZUU010000308.1 GCA_023300665.1 Saprospiraceae bacterium
TTTTTTTGAATAAAAGAAAATCACCTAATCAATCTGTACTTTAAAAATCTTTTTTCCAGCAATCGTTTCAATCCTCGCGATATAAATTCCGGCAACAAATTCTTCTACCTCAATTTCTACTTCTCGACTATTCATATCCTGAATAAAGACCTCATTTCCCATCATATCAAAAAGTTGAACAGCAATAATATCATAGGTTTCAGAACTAATCGTCAAAAATTCTTTCGCAGGATTCGGAAAATAAGATATCCCAGTCACCTCTAATTCAGGATCGGTGCTAGTAATTTCATTAACCTGTTCAACATCATCAAATAAAAAAGTAGAAGCTGTTGAACTATCACCAACGGCTCCAAAATCAAACATAAAAACCAAGCTATTAAAATCAGCTGGTTGTCCTGTAAAATCCCAAGACAAGGTTTCCCAATCACCAGAAATCGTAGTCGTAACATCAACTTCCGTTTCAGCTCCGTTCTCTCCTTCCAACTTAAGTTTCATCGTCGTACCAACAGGAGCAAGGGTAAATACTTTCATAGAAAGAAAGCCCATAGTAGAAAAGTCCAAATTATTTTCTAAAAATAATTTACTACCCGCCCAAGGCTGACCACCATTTCGGACAATCACTGCCACAGAATCGCTTGGATTTCCAGAGGTCATCACAGGATTTGCTATAACGGTAGATCCAGCTCCATCAAAATCCGAAAAATCACCTGTACTTACCTGATCTTCAAAATTGATAGGAAGACTAAACATGGGTGCTGGTTCTGGCCCAGCTACTTGTTCGATATCATCAATTAAAAAAGTAGAATTCGAAGAAGCATCTCCAATAGGGCCAAAACCCAACATCAAAGTGATCACATTATAAACTGGTGGATCTCCCGCAAAATCCCAAGTATACGTAACCCAATCACCAGATACCGTGGTAAATACATCTCGTTCATTGGCAGCACCAGACTCGGTGCTTTCTACTTTTAATTTGAGAAGGGTACCTACTGGAGCCTCTGTATATACTTTCATAGAAATAGAACTCAGGTCTGAATAATCCATAAATTCGGTTAATATAATTTTACTTTGTGCCCAGGGTGCGCCACCGCTTCGGACAAATTGACCAACCGTTGCACTATTATTATTTGCGTTTATTTGCGGATTGGGAATAACTGTTGCAACTGCTCCAAAAAAATTGGTAAAATCAGAGGTGACGATACTAGACTCAAAATCAATTGGTATAGGAGTTGGTATTGGTTCAGGAATCGCTGGACCAACAAGTTGTTCTATATCATCAAATAAAAATGTAGATGTAGCAGAACCATCTCCAACCACTCCAAAGTCAAACAAAAAGACCAGGTTATTAAAATCATTAGGTTGACCATCAAAATTCCAGCTAATGGTTTCCCACTCACCAGATACGGTCGTTAACACATCTAAACTCGTTAAGCCATTAGGGCCTTCCAATTCTAATTTCATTCTTGTACCTACAGGTGCATCTGTATATATTTTCATAGACAAATGCCACATAGTGGAAAGGTCAAGATTATTGGCCAAAAAGATTTTACTTCCAGCCCAAATTTCTCCTCCATCTCGTATAATTTGACCAACCATATTACTAGAATTATTGGCATCCATTTGTGGATTTGAAATAACACTAACTCCTGCACCAGAAAAATTAAGAAAATCGCTATCGACTATTCCTGATTCAAAATCAATTGGCAACGAAGCAGGTACAGGAGCTGGAGGTCCTGAAACTTGTTCTACATCATCAAAATAAAACGTAGAGTTCTCTGAACCGTCACCGACATTTCCAAAATCAAACATAAAAACGATTTCGTTAAGTTGGTTAGAAGTTCCTATAAATATCCATTCTAACGTTTCCCATTCACCAGAAACTGTTGTAAGAGCATCTGCTTCTGCCGATGGCCCTGCTCCTTCAAGTTTAAATTTCACGGTAGTTCCTACAGGAGCAGTCGTGTAGACTTTCATAGAAATTTTGGTTAGTACTGAAAAATCAAGATTATTGGATAAGGCAATTTTACTGCCTCCCCAAATCGCTCCACCAGCTCTTATAATCTGACCAACTGAGTTACTTGTATTAATCCCTGCTATGAGTGGATTGTCCGCAACGACCGCAGTACCTCCGTCAAAATCAATAAAATCTTCCGTGGTAATCGCATCTTCAAAGTTAATTGGTAAACTTTGAGAATATGAATAAAAAAAAGAAAAAAGACTGAAAAAAAAGGCAATTTTTTTCATTGGAATATATTTAAAATGATGATATTTAATGAATGGAGGTATGATTGACACTTAACTAATCAAGTATATCATAAAATTAAGAATCTAGCATCAAGTGTGTTATGGGCAAAAATCATGTCCATAACACAATTAATGCAAAAAAAACAATTATTTTATTTAAAAAACTCTGTTGTTAATCTACTCTTTAATAAATTTTTCAACAATAGCTTGTCCATTACTCATCGCCTTCATCAGGTAGATACCATTAGGTAAGTCAGCAATATTGATGGAGATGTTATTTCCTGTTGTTTTTTCTGAATCAACCAAGGCTCCAGTAATGGAATAGATTTCATAATTACCTATATGCTCATTAGATCTGACCGTTAGTATTTTGCTTGCAGGGTTAGGCGATAATGACATATTAACTTTCTCTAGATCATCCGTAGAGGTAGTCATTTCAACCTCTCCATAAATTTCATCAAAGTAGATAATATTATCTGATTGACGATTATTAAAATCTGGAAAGATCACGATCTGATCATAAGGATTACCGATGTGAGCCGAGAAGTCGAATTCGATTTGTTCCCATTCATTTATTTTTGTATTAGGTATTTTGATTTCACCTAATGACCAATTATCGAATCGTACTAATTTGATTCCTACATCGCTGATGACCGATTTCCAAACCATGATTCGAATTATTGAATTTGATTCATCAATCATAAAAGAACCAACCCCAGCGCCATGTAATGTTTCACATCCTGCAAAAGGTTGTCCTCCTTGCAATGCCGTAAATTTAGCGACCGTCGGAGAAGGATTAATTCCAGAAGGATCTGGATTTTCAATAATTTCTAATTCAGGGTTCGATTCATTTTCAAAAACCGTCCAAACCCAATCAGCTCCGTTTCCAGATATTTCAAAATCAATAGGAATGTTTTGTCCGATTATTGGTAGAGCAATTACAAATAAAAAAAATAGAAATAGAAATTTTTTCATAATTATTGTTTTTTAGATAAAAAAAATTAACACTTTAGGTTTATCAAACCAAAACACTAAAAATAAACTTGCATTCCAAGCTCATGGACCATCCCAAAATTTGGTCCATAATTTTGAAAGAAATTAGAAAAATTATAACCAAATCTAACTAGGTTACTATTGTATCCTACATTAGCAATAACACCTAATCCAATGCTTATTTCTCTAGAACTAGATCCACTAGCATTTACAAAAAAGATTTGACGGAATTCATATTCGACTTTAGCATTTATATAAAACGGAACATTCTGTACATATCTTGCCTCCACAGATCCTTCTAGCCATGAGTCACTTCCCATATCAAATCGTGCTCCCACAATACCATAATAGTGACGAACTCGCTCAATATTATATTCATTGTCATCATCTTTAAAAGCAAGATTTAAGGAAAATAATTGAGGTAAAGAAAATCCAACATAATAGTTTTCTTTCCAGTATAACATTGTCCCAAAACTAAAATCAGGAAAAATTTTGGTAACATTATTCGCCGCTAAATCACCTTCTTCTAAAAAATTTAATTCATTACCTCTTACCCGATATTGTGTAGTCCCACCACTTAAACCAAATGACAATAAAAAGTCTTTGCTCAATGGAAGGGCATAGCCAACACGTCCAGATATTCCTATAAATCCGGTTGGGCCTGTTTTATCACTAATAAAGTCTCCTCCAAAAGACAAGCGTCTTTCTGCATCAAAATGTTGAAAATTTGCCAATAATGTTCTCGGTGCATCTTCGACTTTTGTCCATTGATGTCGGTAGCGAATGGCTGCGGTAGTTGGGGTATTATATTTAAAATACCCCGACGAGATACTCGCTGGATTTAAGCTAGTTATATTTTGATTAAACAAAGGTAGTTGCTGCGCATTAAGCGTTAGCTGCTGTAAAAAAAGCATACATCCTAACAACAAAATTCCTCGAAAATAATTTTTCATCTTTTTTTATTTTTGAATTCTTAAACAACTTCATTTGTAAATTACCGAATGATCGTTATCGAACCATTATAAATTTCTCCTTCACCCAAATCAATGATAATTTGATAGTAGTAAGTTCCTTCAGGTAATGCTTGACCTTTTTGATTGGTTCCGTTCCAATCGTTTTGATAATTATCTATACTAAATATAACATTACCCCAACGGTTAACTACGGAAACCTGATTGTCTGGCTTTTCTAAAATACCTGGAATTTCCCAAAAATCATTTAAACCATCACCATTTGGACTAATGGCATTCGGAATCACAAGTCCATCAAAGCTGATCGAAATATCAACTTCTGCTTCTGCACAAATATCAGGACACTCTGCAACACAAATTTGATACGTAAAGAAATCTCCTGTACTAGATGATTCCGCTGCTCGATACTCGAAGCTACCATCTTCATTAAACTCAATGATTCCTGAAGTTGGGTTAGAAAGTAAACTATTGGTAATAGCTTGAGTGATTTCTGATTCATCATTAAGAGAAACATCCTCTTCTAATACCTCCCCAAAACTAATCTCATATTCATCATTTACTGGTAATAATTGATCACTAGATAAAGCAGCAATACCCGCACAAGGGACACAAACAGAACCGTCAGCGTCTAGAATAATTTCAACATCATTTTCAGTACAAGCATCTCCGTCATCACATGGAACAACAGAAGTCGCTCCATTATCACAAGTTACTAGCATTCCCATACAAGGGACACAGATAGAGTTATCGCAATCTAGAATCGTTTGTTGATCATTAATTGTCTCTGGGTTATTATCATCACAATCCACTACTGAAGTAGCACCATTCGAACAATCTATCGGCGTGATTTCACATTCACAGGTTGAGGTATTCCATTCTTCCATTCCATTTGTACAGTCTCCATCATCTGTACA
>JALZUU010000309.1 GCA_023300665.1 Saprospiraceae bacterium
GCAATTGAAGTGTTTGATATTTGCGCTTGAATTTGATTTTGATTTTTCTCTTAAAAATCTAGTTAATAATGTTTAAAAAAATCCTACTTGCCTTATTTCTATTATTCCTTCTATATGTCATAGGAGTACTCGTTTATGCTACCTGGCACGACTATCAACCGGAAGAGCAAATCGTGGTACAACCCAATAACAAATCTATTGTTCAGCAGATTGATAAAGATACCTTAGATCTTTTGACTTGGAATATTGGTTATGGTGGATTAGGAGCAGAATCAGATTTCTTTTATGCAAATGGTAGAATTCTCCTTTCTGGTGGAATGATGATTCGCCCGCCGGAGTCTATCGTTAAGAAAAACACAGCGGGAGCACTACAAACAGTGAAAGCGCATCCTGCGGATATTATACTTTTACAAGAAGTAGATATCGCCTCTAAACGAAGCTATTATATCAATCAGTACGATGCGATTGGAAAATTATTCCCCAATTATGAATCCACCTTTGGTGATAATTTCCGAGTCGCTTACAACCCTGTGCCTGTATTTGAGCCTTGGCGCGCTTACGGATACGCTCACAGCGGTATTGCTACCTATACCCGTTACGCAACTACCAAAACTACTCGTTATCAGCTTCCAGGCAAATTTAGTTGGCCTAATCGATTGTTTTTGTTGGATCGTTGTGCACTAGAACACCGTTTTAAAGTCAAAAATGGCAAAGAATTGATTGTTTATAACGTGCATAATAGCGCTTACGATAAAGACGGACGGATCAAAAGACTACAAACGGAATATCTTAAAGAACTTTGGTTAGCCGAATATGCTGCTGGCAATTATGTAATCGTTGGAGGTGATTGGAATCAAGTGCCTCCATTTTTCGACCCTAATTTCTTTCATCCCAACACTCCCGCAAGAAAAAACGCCAATATAGACTCTGAATTAATGCCCAGTGACTGGCGATGGATCTACGATCCAACCATTCCAACGGTCCGAGATACTCGTGAAATCTATAAAAAAGGTCAAACTTATAGCAAATTAATTGACTTTTTCCTGCTCTCTCCTAACCTGCAAGCTCTGCAAGCAAAGGGAATTGACCTAGATTTTCAATACTCCGATCATCAACCTGTATCCATAAAAATAGCCCTCAAGTAACAAATAAGAGTGATCTTCGTTTAAAATAAGTAGTTAAGAATTATAGCTAAATACTTGTTATTGTGGATGATAAGACTTAAAATTGTGGTGGCTATAGAGTTTTTTATAGTCAGAAGGGAATATATTAAATTTTGTTATTACGGGTACTTTACACCCAATCAGGTAATTAAGAATCTTGAAGCAATTTTATTGGCTTTTTTATTCGTTTGTGCTAGTTGTAGATTAGACTGGAAGTTATAAGATTACTTGAGAAAACTATACTGATTGTTGTCAGTTAAACAATATTATTATCCCTTTTTATAACACCACCCCCAGTTCCTCCCAATAGCTGTTGCGAATATTTTTGTCCTCCTTGATTTTCTTAACCCAAGTTTTTTCATTTAGCAATCCTGTTTACAGGATGCCCTAGTAAACTGACATATGGACTTACAGTATTTTTTTAATATACTTTGGAGACGAAAGTGGCTAATTCTCGTTGTAATGACTATTGCAACCGTAGCAACCTACTTTTTTGTTGACCGAAAAGCAGACACATTCAAATCAAACGGCGTAATGACCACTAGTATTGTGGGACAACGAGGGGTCAATCCATTGGAGGAAAAGCCATGGATTATGGAATATTACGTTAATATGGGTTTTGAAAATATGATCGAAGCGATTACGTCTCGTCGTACCTTAGATTTTTTAAGCGCTCGTCTTTTATTACATGATTTAGGTTCAGATACGCTTTCTATGGGTAATGGACCCTTCCGTCGATTGGCGGATATGGAGGATGTCGATCTAAATTATTCTCCAGAAGAAATTGAAAATTTAATAGACACCCTACGATATAAAGTAGACTATCTTCAATATCAGTTTAGTGATCCATATCAATATCAAATTTTTAACGATGTGGCCGCTGCATTAAGCTACGACTACGAAAATATATTAAAATACAATCTAAAAATCAGCCGTAGTGGTGATACCGATAACCTTTTAGTAGAATTTGAATCAGAAAATCCTAAATTAAGTACTTGGGCAATCAATACTTTTATGAGTGATTACCTTCGTCTTTATCAAGATAATGCACAAGAAGAAGGTGGAAGTAAAGTAACCTTTCTTAAAAAAGAAGTAGCAACTGCCAAGAATAAATTGATGGATCTCGAAGCAAAACGTAATGCTTATAGAGATGATAAGCAACTTTACGATGCCTCCGATGAATCTCAAGGAATCATCTCTCGTCGAAATAAAATCAACGAAAATCTAGAGTTTGAACGTGCTCGTGTTCCAACTTTAAAAGCCAATATCAAAGAATTAAACGATTTGCTCCAACAGAAAAGTGGAGAAACTAACTCTATCGAAAAAGAATCTATCTATAATAATGCGTCAGTGCTCAATATGATGCGCACCATTGCAAAATTAGATTCTATAATTATCTTATCTGGGGATACAGACGAAGCTGCAAAAAAAAGCAAAGAGTTAACTCAGAAAAATCTGGATGACAAAATTAAAAAGTTAGCAGATCTTCAAAAAGCAAAAGAAGGTATTCCAGACAATAAACAAAGTCAAGCTGCCCTTTTCGACCAGAAAGTTAAAGCAACCCTTGACTTAAACGAAGCAAAGCAACGAATTAAAACTCTAACGGCTGATCTTGCTTCTATCGCTACTAAACAAGCTAACCTTGTTCAAGATGATGCGGTGGTACAAAATCTAGAAGAAGAAATCACCAGAGCTCGAAATCAATATATCGCGGTAGATTCCAAATATTTCGCAGCGAAGCAAAATAACGATGATACCTACCAACCACTAAAAATTCTGGAATACGCAAGAATGCCAGAGAAGCCAGAATCTAAAAAGAAGATATTATTATCTGCTTTCGCTGGAATCGTAGGAGCGGTACTATCAACAGTATTGATCTTTTTGATGGCGTTTTTTGATACCAGTGTCAACTCTATCAGTAAGTTCCGTAAATTTGCTCGTGTGGATTTATTAGGTACGCTTAATAAAGTTAATACAGATGATTTAGATCTAAAATATCTATTCTCTTCTAACGGACAAAACAAAACACTCGATACTTTTAAAGAATCGCTACGTAATATCCGTTATTTGATTGAAAATTCTAACTCTAATCGTTTCCTTTTTACTTCTACTAAAAAGCAGGAAGGAAAAACGTTTTTGATTATGACCCTTGCGCATGCATTGACTATCAAAGACAAGAAAATATTGATCGTAGATACCAATTTCAAAAATAATACGCTTACGCAAATGTCTAAGCAGACGATTGAAGAAAATTTACTGAATAGTAAACTACTAGGAGAAAATGATCTTTCCTCTGAGTTTGTTTCTAATCAAATCCACGATCCATTTAACCTAGAAAATGTAGATATCATTGGTAATAAAGGTTCTTATCAATCTCCATCAGAAGTTTTTGCTGGAAAAGATTTTGACAAATTCTTAGAAGGATTGGAAGAACATTATGACTATATCTTTTTCGAAAGTGCTTCTATGAATAATTATTCTGATACGAAAGAACTTACCAAGTATGTAGACAAGGTAATCGCAGTATTTGGCGCGGAAAATGATATTAAGAATAATGATAAAGAGTCTATTGATTATCTCAATAACCTAGGGGGTAAATTTATGGGAGCAATCCTCAATAAGATGGACCTGCGTAATTTGAGCTAAGTACTCTTGTCTAAAGACAGGAACAATACACTATACACAACACACAAAATATACACGTGCAAAATAACTAGCACGAGTTATATTAGACCCTCTCAAAAGTGGCAGAAGAATCTCAAAAATCGTACTACGTAAAATCTGGTTTATTCAGTTTTTTCGAAAAAGGATCCATGTTTGTTTTTGGTTTTTTAGGATTTGCCTTATTAGCGCGAATTCTAACCAAACAAGAAATGGGTATTTGGGTGCTCTTTATGACCACTGCCGCGATGGTTGAAGTCAGCATCGTCGGATTATTGCAAAATGCGATGGTTAAGTATTTATCCATTGCCAATAAAAAAGATTACGGTCGCATCATTTTAGCCACCGTCACACTTTATTTTATCGTCGCGGCTCTTTTAGCCACGATTCTATTTTTTTCAGCACCATTTATAGCCGACTATTTAACCACCGAAGAGGACGCTGCTTTCCAATTTCAGTTAGCCTATCTGTTTAAGCTCTTCTGTTTA
>JALZUU010000310.1 GCA_023300665.1 Saprospiraceae bacterium
TTGGTTGAAATCCATCATTGATCCAAGCACAATTAAAATCATCAAAGATGAAGTTGTCCCAACAATTTATAGGAGTAGGTTCGTTTGGTTGAGTTCCATTATTGATCCACTGACAAGAAGGATCATCAAAGGAGTAATTATCCCAACAATTTACAGGAGTAGGCTCTGTTGGTTGAGTTCCATTATTAATCCATTGACAAGCTGTATTAACAAAAGAGTAATTATCCCAACAATTTACAGCAGCTGGTTCGGTCGGCTGGGTTCCATTATTGATCCAAGCACAAGAAGGATTATCAAAAGAATAATTATCCCAACAGTTTACAGGATTTGGCTGCGTAGGTTGGGATCCATTATTGATCCACTGACAAGAAGGATTATCAAAAGAGTAATTATCCCAGCAATTTACAGGATTCGGTTCCGTTGGTTGAGTTCCATTATTAATCCATTGACAAGAAGGATCATCAAAAATAAAATTATCCCAACAGTTTGCAGGATTCGGCTCCGTTGGTTGAGATCCGCTATTGATCCATTGACAAGTTGTATTATCAAAAGAAGAAAAGTCATCCCAACAATTTACAGGAGTAGGCTGAATCGGTTGAGATCCATTATTGATCCAAGCACAAGTTGGGTCATCAAAAGTAAAATCATCCCAACAGTTTACAGGATTGGGTGGTGGTGGTTGAGATCCATTATTGACCCAAGTACAAGCGTCATCATCAAAAGAATAACTATCCCAACAATTTACAGGTGTAGGCTCTGCGGGCTGCGTTTGCGTATAAACATAATCAATACAAATTTCGTAAGTTAAAGATACATCTTGATTTGTGATAGCCATACCGCCTTGAGGGCAATTACCTGGTGGCAAGGAAGGAATAATATCTACGCCAAGATCGAAGAGTGGATTGTAGGTTTCACCACAAGCTATTAGATCGAATGAGTAAAGGCCTGTAATTGTCGTTCCAGTAAACAAATCACAAGGAGATAATACATCCTGTTCGATGGGACAAATTGCGGATGTTGTCAGTGGGCAATTATTCATCAAGACATTACCAAAAACTGGAAAATTTGTACAAGACCCAGAGCCAGTGATGGTCAAAAGATCAATATTTACGACCAAAGAAGCAGGTGTTTCTGTTTCGAGCCAACATGGTAATTCAGGAGGTGCGAAATTATGTAAATAACCTTCATTTATTGGACTATTGTTAGCCGGGTTATGTACAAAATCATTTCTATCGGGACCAACTAAGGCATCCGTTACCGTTTGACAGCTTGTGAAGGTTTCTTGACTATGGCCAAATTCAGGTTTTAATAGTAAGATGACCAAAAAAACAAAGCTTAAAATATTTTTTAGTAGCATTGGGTATGAAGTTGCTTCAATAGACGGAATGATAACTCATTTGACATATAAAAAGGCTTCTTTTAGACTACTAACGACTAAAGGGGAACCTATTCAAAATATCAAATACTTTAATAAACAGTATATTGAATTTTAGAATTAAATTTCTTTGTTCAGAATAAAATTTTGAAGGATTGCCTGTTAAGTAATGGTCAAAGTTGTGTAAAAACCACTAAATTTTTATAAAAAACTACTACATCATCAGTACTTCATTGTAAAAATGATCGAAAAATACCACAACCATAGTACACCAAGTGGTTTTTATTATTCTAGAATCATCGTTTTAAAACTACAACATGATTTTAGATTAACTTATAGAGAGTCAATAAAGGTATAAAAATTAATCGGGTATTTGAGGAAGATTTTGACGACCAGCCGATAAACAAACCACCCATTTACGATGCTTGAGATAGGTACAAAAAGCATGAGTAGCGAAAAGAGCAATGCGGGCGAAAGTGTTTATTAAAATAATATAGGTACACTGTGTAATAAGGCTTTATTAGGTTTTAAAACCTGTTTTTAATTTTCTGTAGGATTCTACTAATAAGAACCCATTTGAATGTTTATTAATTATCATTTGTGTTAGCCTGGATGACATCGACCAAAGAATCCTTAAATTTAACCGTTGTGAGGATACTTGTTTCTACTCGTTTACTCCCAGCACCAATATACCTCCACTTATTTCTTTCTGCACATATCCTAAAGCTTTGAATTCTGCTCCAATGATAGAAGTTAACATTATTACTGGTACGAAAAAAAAGAAAAGCTTATACCGCAGTTCTAATGGTTGTGTTTTCCTACTTTCTTTATTTTCATGTATAAGTATAAATTCTTTTTTGCAAAAAAACTAAAAATCTTAGAATATGTGCATCTTATTCTCTAGCTTAACTTGCGGTACTGAATGAATCAAATTTTAGGTTTTCATTAAAACACACCTGACAAACCCTGTTTGATATTTCTTTATCAATAGAATACTCAAATAAAAAAAATGCATACTTATTTGAGGGTTGTATCTGAATCAGATCGAGGTTGAATAAATTGGAAATATTTTTTTCTTTACCAGAAGAATCAAAAAATTTATCCTCTTTCATCTTTATTACATCCTCTTCCACGTGCCACTTTATGCAATCCAATACTTCTCCATCTTCTTCCTCCCGAAAATCTCGTTCTAACAAGGACTGCGAATAGTTGATGAATTTTAATAAATTATCTAGAACAAAAGAAATAGCATTAATTTTTTCTTCACTAAGTTCACTCTCTACATACCCCATAGACAACCATAACTCTTTGCCACCAACTTTGATCCTTTTTTCAAAGAATTGATTATCAATTTTTTTCAAAATAATATTACCAAAAAAAGGAAGATTAAAATTGCTATACATAAATTAATTCTTTTACTACGACCTAACCTCCTGAGTGATATTTTTCAATTCTCCTTATCAATGTATGATATCCTGATGAACTTAAAGTTTCATATTTTTTTAAGTTCTTTATTCTTATCATTATGCTCAATACTAGCGAGGATAAATTTTCTTTAAATCAGGTGCTACATCATAAACCTTAAAAACCAAGCCATCCATCATGAAGTTTTGGCCACAATAATTATTCAGTACATCTATCGTCACCTTAATACCTACTCTGTATAACGGTATATCTTTTCCTTCGAAAGAGACGATGTCTGATTGATCAGACTTTTTACTGATTAATGTTTCTTCTATCTGGACATCCCCCTCATTTTTCGTGAGGAAGTTTTCCGTGCCGAGTACACTTCTTTGCATGGTGTCATTTTCATAAATAGCATATCCAAAAACTCTTGTTGTGCCAATAATAATGGCTGAAATATACTTGGAATCTTTAAAGGTTTGAGTAAATTTTTCATAAAATTGAGGGTAAACTCTTTCTGTTAAATCTCCTTCAATAAACGATAAAGGCATTTCGTGATGACGGATAAATAGAAATCCATTGCATTCACCGATAGCAATTTGATTTTTCCCAGATCGTGAGTATCAAATAATTTACATGTTCCGTTTTGTTTGGGGTCCATAAAACCAGATGCTTCGATAAAGTTTTCATAGCTTTCTTCGATATTCCCTTTTACGATAAAAAAGCTTGTTTCAAACTTTACATTGTAAGGCCTGTTATATGGATTATATCTATTCTTCATTGTTTTCTTTTGTGTTCATCTTTTTATAAATACTAATCAAGGGTGTTAAAATTATTTCAGAAAAATATTTGACCATTACTTAATCAGGAGATCACATTTTTATTGGAATTAAAATACGTTTCCACCTTTTTGACATCATCTAACATATAATTATTTCCTTTCCAAAATAAACGATGTCTTTCCAGTAGTTCATTTACATCTGGAGAATTAATTAAATAGGCAGCTATGATACCACTAAGGACCTTTCTTTTATCAAAGAAAATTTTTATTCTTACTTGTTGAATTGATGATCTAAAAAACGCTCTATCTCCCTTTAAAATCCGACCATTAATATAATTGTGAATATCTTCCAGACTTTTTAATTTATCAAAAAATACAAACCCAACTTTTTTCATAAACTCTATATGATGCTCTACAATATCTTGATAATCCATGATAGTTCTAAGTGAATAGACCATTGCAATTCCATAAAACATTTTCTTAGCATTATTCTCGTTGAATAGCCCTAATTCTTTGACTAAATCTGGTCCCTGAACTTTGGAAATAGTTATAGGAGGAACGTTTGGAAAAAGATGGTATTTCACATCATATATCTTTTTATTTTTAACTGAAAAACTTGGTGTAAAGCAAATACGATCAGAATATTCAGAGTTTGGGCCCCAAAACACCTTAAATTCATCTTTTTCAAATGATGCTTCACCATTTAATAATTTAAAAGAATGTTTTGAATAGTAGTCACTCAATCTATTATATAATCCAAGTTTTAATTCTTTTTTTTCTTTTGCGTTCATCTTTTGTGATTTTATTAAATATGAAATCAGGGGGCCTCCCCTACTGCAGTATCACAAGCCAATACCGATAAAAAGGATTCAAAAAATAGTAGATGCTTGTTTACACGTC
>JALZUU010000311.1 GCA_023300665.1 Saprospiraceae bacterium
TCCTGATACTGCTTGTAAAGGGACTCAATGTAGGAGGGATGGGCGTTAAAAACGTAAGAGAAATCACTCATGAGTGATGAATTTTTTATATTAAAAAATATTTTTTATGAAAAACGAGACTTTATTGGATTTGTTCCGTCTTAATAGTGCTTGTGTATTAGTGTGCAATTTACTATAATTAGTTAGAATTTGACTTAGTACACTAACTAAAAATTGCTTGAATTTAATAAAGCACAATATTTGCTGAGTTAATTTAGTTTTCACCTTACAGTAGTTTTAGACCAAACAGGACCCCCACTCTAGAAAACGAATAAACATCTAACTTTAATCAGTTTAAAGGAAACTTTTGTATTACATAAATTGTTATTATTGTAATATAAAGGGTCTATTTATTTTATGAGTATACCTAAAACATTATGCTACACACAACAAAATAGAAAGATATGAAAAATAATTTTGAAGAATTAGAAGAATTAGAGAGAGAAGCGTTAGAGAAGAAAGAGCAAATGCCAGAAGGATTTGAAATGAACCTTTTTGCTCAAATTGACCAAACTCGGACGGTTGGTAATATTTTCGGTAATTTTTTCGAACAAATCAGTGGATTGATTGCCATGATTTTAGGAAAAAAATAAACAGTATTTTATTTCCATAATTACTTAAAAAGTCTTAGCTTTGCACTCCGTTTCAAGTAATTGGAAGGATTTTTTTAAAAATTAAGATATTTTAATAGATATGGCTAATCATAAGTCTGCAAAGAAAAGAGTACGTCAGGACGCAGTTAAGCGAATCCGTAACCGTTATTACAAGAAAACTACCCGTACAGCAATTCAAAAGCTGCGAGGTATGGAAGACGCAACGGAAGCTAAGAAATTCTTACCTAAGGTAGTTTCTATGGTAGATCGTTTAGCTAAAAAGAATATCTGGCACAATAATAAAGCAGCGAACTTGAAGAGTTCTTTGACTTTACTAGTAAACAAGCTAGGATAATATAACGCCTCTTTAGCGTTTAAAAAGTGTATGTCGAGCAATCGGCATACACTTTTTTTTGTGCATATTAGATTATTTCTAAATAAAGTTGTTGAATAATTCAATCAGTTCGCAGTCAATTTTGGAGTTTTTAAAGAACTTCAATATACATAAACAGCTTCTAGTTGAAGATAGAAATTAAAGGGAGTGGGTTAAGGTAGATTATATTACTCGGTTGATATTGTCCATGATAAAGTACGCGTAAAACATCAGGAGGAGAAATCCTTCCCAGCGAGTGATTTTACGATTATTGGTAATGATCCCAAACAGAATGGTTAAAATGATCATAATCGGGATACTAGTCGTCATCATGATCGGAGGAATTACCAAACTACCAAAAAAGGAAGGAATGGCCATGACGATATAAGTATTGAAAATATTAGAGCCTAAGACGTTTCCGACGGCCATACCCGCACTTCCTTTTCGGACAGCGGCGATACTTACGACAATTTCTGGTAGTGAAGTACCGAAGGCAATAACCGTTTGCGCAATGAGTTCAGAGCTAATTCCTGCTTTTAAAGATAATTCTTTGACCGCTACAATCGTATATTCGGCTCCTAGCCAAACGCCAATTCCGCCTCCAATTAAAATCAAATAGGTGATAGGCGCTACGGAAGGGCGATCACTTTCGTCGGCTTTATCAGCTTTAAAAGAATAAGCGAGAAATAGCACAATCCCCACCAAAAAGAGGAGCGCCTCATATAAAGCAAATACGCCATCTTGTAAGACCAACCAAAGTAAAAAGGCAGATCCCCAGAGGAAGGGCATATCTATGTGCCAGACATTGTATTCAAGATTAATCTGTTTACCAATGACTGCAATCAAACCTAATACCAGCGCAATATTGGTGATATTTGATCCGACAACATTTCCGATCACGATTTCAGAGTCATGGGCTAGTACAGAAGCCACAGAAGTAGCTAACTCAGGTAACGAAGTACCAAAAGCCACAATGGTTACTCCAATAATAAAAGGAGAAATTCCTAAAGAAAGCCCAATCTTTTCTGCTGAATCGATAAAGAAATCAGAAGACTTTAGTAAAACAACTAAGCTTACTAAAAACATAACGATATATAATCCAACTTCTTCCATGTTATTGGTACCCAACGATTTGTGTAAGACGAAGTTGTTCTTTAAAATAACTCCGATAAGTTGAGCGGCGCAAAGATAACAAAAAATTGAAGGCAAAGCGCTGCAGAATCCTACTGGACATTTCTTCCATTTTTCGCCTGGAAGTGACTAGAAACGTACAAATGTCCAGTAGTTTGATATTAGAGACCAACTTCAATTTAATAAGACCAGAGATCGTGCTCAAAATTAAAGATCTCCTGCTTTATTTTATCTGCTTCTAACAATAAATCAATACCAGAGTACATACCTTGTAATCGTTCATCGCGAACATTACTTTGCTTAAAGATATAACTAGCAAAAAAGCGTTGTTCAAATAAATCATCCCAACTGGTTAAAGCAGCATCGTTTAGACCATTAAATACTTTTTTACGAGCAAAAATTGGCCGCATCTCTGGATAATATGCCCAAAAGAGTGGTTTTTCAAAACGGAAATTTCCGTTGTCATCATTTACATTAATCATGGGAGCAATTCCCAAAATTCGAACTTGTAACGTAGAAGTGTTTTCATCAAAAAACCACTGCTCTTTGATACGAATACGCTTGACATCTTCCCAATTAAGCTCCGTTTGGACGATCTTAATATCTTCGATATAGGTGTCTGGATGAAAAATTGAAACCGTATCTGATTTAAAAAGGATGGCTTGAATATCATCTTTGTTTAGTGGAAAAGAAAATTTATCATCTTCCGTCGAGTAGAGCGTAATATCTCCTTGCATAGCCGCATCTTTAATAATATTAAAAAAAGGTGCTTCTGGATACGCGAACGGCTGATTCATTTTTTCTCGAAAATCTACCACACGCCATATTCGCTTTTCCCAAAAAATATCCGCTTCCCGCAACGGTTGGTATTCTAAAATCTGCCTATCTTGTAAAAGATTTCTATCTACAATATCATCGCGAACCTGTGCATCAGCAACGATAAATAATGATGAAAATAGAAGTATGGAAATTAATTTTATTAAATGCATATTTATTATTTTTTTTAATTATGATTTGATAGTAGACGGTAGACGGTAGACGATTCAACGATTCAACAATGAGCCTACTCTAAAAAGCCTAAAATCAAAAGATCTAGAATATATTTAATAATATTTTTATGTTTAAATTATTCACGCTAAAAGATATACACGTAAGA
>JALZUU010000312.1 GCA_023300665.1 Saprospiraceae bacterium
TATGGAAGAATTTCTCGTTATGGGTTATTGGCTTATGCTTCTTCTTTTGATCAGATTGGAACGATTACTCATACCGTTGCCGATGCTGCGTTACTATTAGAAATCATGGCTGGAGCTGATGAGTATGACAGTACTGCTTCACCAAAAGCCGTAGAAAACTATAGTAATTTAGAGGAAGAAATAACGCCAAAAAAGATTGCCTATTTCAAATCTACACTGGATCATCCTTCTATTGATCCTGAAATTCGTACTGCGAGTTTAGGCTTTTTAGAAAAGTTAAAAAAAGACGGACATGAGGTTATTGGTCTAGATTTTGATCTACTAGATTATCTAATTCCAGCATACTATGTGCTTACAACAGCCGAGGCATCCACTAATTTATCTCGTTATGATGGTGTCCGTTTTGGTTACCGTAGCGCTGAAGTTCTGGACCTCCAAGATAGTTATAAAAAGTCCAGAACAGAAGGTTTTGGAACAGAAGTTAAACGCCGAATATTATTGGGAACTTTCGTCCTAAGTTCCGGTTATTATGATGCATATTATCAAAAGGCTCAAAAGGTTCGTCGGTTAATCACTGAACAAACCAAAGAAATTTTTCAGTCATTTGATCATATTGTTATGCCAGTTACTCCGACTGTTGCTTGGAAAATTGGTGCAAAAACTGACGACCCTGTGGCCACCTATTTAGCAGATATTTATACCGTACAGGCCAATATGACTGGAATTCCAGCAATTGCTATTCCGCTAGGCAAAAATCAAGAAAATATGCCTTTTGGAATACAGATAATGTCGGATAAATATACAGAGCATAAATTATTAAAATTTGTTAAAAGTATTGATTTCTAATAATTCCTATAAAAGCTGTTTAAAAATGAAGCCTGCCTTCGTGCCTTTGGTAGGCAGGCACAATGATTACGGACAAGTCATTGATAACGTGGATCTTCTGTGAACATTCTTAAACAGCTTCATATTATAATAATCCCCCTCTATTTTAAATACTTATTTTAGGTATTATCTTTTTCTAAAGACTTCTTAATTTTGTGCCGCATTAAACGTAGTGCAATAAATACACCCCTCAACATAAGATTCCCCCCTCAAGCTTACTTTAAATGCAAATTTCGTACTTTGCAATAGTTGTTTGATTTAAAGTAAGACCCCAATAATAAGAAACTGTTAGAAAGCAGTTCTACTTTCATTTTCATAAAACCATTAGCCTTTTGCTAGTATTTTTGATTAAATCTTATTCCCGTGAATCATAGAAAAATTTCGAGTATTTCTCTACTAGTTATTCTCTTTTTCTGTTTTACAGAGGTAGTCTCTGCGAAAGAGTACGCTGTTTTTAAGTCAAAAAAAGCAATCAAGGAAAATCTGCCTAGCGGAATCCATGATATGTTTGAGGTACGGATTAACAAAAATGTTAAAAAATATATTGGCAGTTATCTAGTACGAGGAAAATCTAACACACAGCATATTATTGGTAACTCATCTATTTACTTCCCAATTTTTGAAGAATATTTAGATGCTCATAATTTACCGAATGAGTTAAAATATATTTCGGTTGTTGAATCTCATCTCAATCCTAATGCTATCTCACCTGCTGGTGCAGTTGGTCTTTGGCAGTTTATGGCACCGACTGCTCGTGAAATGGGACTTGTTATAGATGATTATGTAGATGAACGCAAAGATATTTATCGCTCTACTGATGCCGCACTCAAGTATTTGCAGGAACTCTATGGAAGATATCAAGACTGGGGATTGGCCATCGCCGCCTACAACTGTGGGCCAGGTAGAGTAAATAAAGTATTGCGCAAAACAGGTGGTAGTACCTTCTGGGATATTCGTTCTTCTTTACCAAAGGAAACACAACACTATATTGATCGATTCATCGCGGTTAACTACGCTATGAAAAACTATCAATTCTATAATCTTCGTCCGAGATATCCTGATTATACCTTACAAATGACGCAGGTGCATAAAATTCATACCCGTTTTTCTTTTGCTAAAATTGCAAGACTCACCGGTTTAGATAAAAAAACTATTATCCAACTCAATCCTTCTTATCGAAAAGAGATTATTCCGCCTAATTACGATGGATATTATCTAGTTCTTCCTATTATCGGTGTTAAAGAAAATTGGCAAAAAGAATTGTAATTCATCTCAAAATATATAGTCTTAATATATTGAAGCTGTTTAAGAATGAAGCCAGCCAGCCAAAGGCACGAAGGCTGGCTTCATCCTTAAACAGTTTCATTAACTTTTGTACGATATTTTAGAATAATCCTAACATGTATCGCTTTTTCTCGTAGAATGGGTACAGAAGTTGTTCAAAACTTCGTAATTCTATAATAAAACGTTAAATAAGATGATCAATCACTTGTTGATCCTTTCTTACCTTCGTTTTTTAGATTCATAACTGTATTATTGTGGTCGGTTATCTATTTCGTTAATTTATTCGGGATAAAGACTTCAAATATTTATATTTACTTATGAAACATTATTCCTACAGTCTGTTCTTGGTTATTATTTTATTATCAAATATTACCTTTCTAAAAGGTCAGACTTCTAGCCAGTCATCTTATAGTTACGAAAACATCATCCCTACTTTTACAGATGGTGAAATTCGTGACCGACTTAATCAGATTACTAGCGCCGTAGCACCTCCACGGTTTACACCTGTAGTGAAAAGCTATATTAAAACTTATACAGTTAAGAAAAGACAACATACTGAAGCGATGCTTGGTCGAATCAGTATTTATTTTCCGATGTTTGAAAAATATCTCTCCGAAAATAATTTACCTGTTGATTTAAAATACCTTTCTATTGTTGAGTCTGCTTTAAATCCCAAGGCGGTTTCTCGAAGTGGTGCAGTAGGTCTTTGGCAGTTTATGCCTCCTACTGGAAAAGAAAATGGTCTCAAAATTAACAGTACGGTTGATGAACGAAGAGATCCACATAAATCTACCTTGGCTGCTGCTAAGTATTTAAAAAAACAATATAAGCGATACAATAACTGGGAGCTAGCTTTGGCTGCTTATAATGGAGGCCCTGGCCGTGTTAATCGTGCCATCAAACGAGGACGAAGTAAAAACTTTTGGCGAATCAAACGGTACTTACCAAAAGAAACGCAAAATTATGTTCCTGCTTTTATCGCAGCAACTTATGTCGTTAATTATTATCCAGAACATAATCTTGTTCCTGTCTACCCAGAAATTGATCTTCAGTTGACAGAATTGATTAAAATTTATAGAAAAATCAGTTTTTACGATATTGAGCGAACAACGGGTGTTCCAATGCACCTTATTGAAAAACTCAATCCTTCCTACAAAAAGAAATATATACCTTCTAGTAGACAAGGAAGTAACTTAGTTTTACCACAACAATATATGGGTAACTTATTAAGTCATTTAGGTCGTCCAGACTCTGAAGTAAAAAGAATTAACGTCAAGCCAATTCCAGCTCCGTCAATGATTGATTATAGTGAAAATAAAAATACTACCGTTCATACCGTATTTGCAGGCGAAACTTACGAGAGTATTGCCGACTATTATGCAGTAACTCCAACAGATCTTAAAACCTGGAATCAACGTTCTGGTTATACTTTAAAGCCTGGTCGAGAAATTCATATTTATACGCCAAAAATGGTTAGTAGTCCGGCATTTAAGCCATTGACTCCTGTGGCAACTCTGACAACCAGTAAAGTGGTTTCTAAGCAACCTAATGATATTGTAAAATCAAGAAGGTCACCTAAACGCAAACGCAATAATCAAACGGCTAAACTAGAAAAAAGAGCATTGCCTCAATTAAAGTATCTACCTGCAAAATCTGCTTTAAAGGATAATTACCTATATTATTTGATTGGAAAGGATGAAACCTTACACGAAATTGCAGAGAAATTTAATGGTGTTTCAATGAGTGATATCCTCGTACTTAATAATGTGACGGATCCTTACGAATTGAAAGCTGGAAGAAAAATTAAAGTAAAACAGAAATAAATAAAATAAGGATCATTCTTATTGAAGCTGTTTAAGAATGTTCACAAAAGGTGAGGATAAGTGCTTGAT
Organism: Saprospiraceae bacterium; assembly: GCA_023300665.1. Lineage (GTDB taxonomy): Bacteria > Bacteroidota > Bacteroidia > Chitinophagales > Saprospiraceae > JALZUU01. The sequence goes on from JALZUU010000312.1 coordinate 4,062, forward strand.
AATGTGGGCGATGCTCATTTTTCTCTGAATAGCCTAAGCTATTG
>JALZUU010000313.1 GCA_023300665.1 Saprospiraceae bacterium
AAAATCGCTTTCCCACTCCACAAGACCGTACGAATCCAGTTGGTCTTTACCAATTTAGAAACGACTATTGGATCATTCTCATCGCTAAGCTGATCATGCAATGGAATTTGAATTAAAAATGTACTCAACCAAACACCGATGACCATAGCAAGTGCTACAGATTCTAACGGAGCAAATCCACTTTTGTAAGCTAGCAAAAAACTAATAAACAATTCTGCTAACATCAAAGGCATGACGATGATGGTTATGGATTTAGAATGATGTTTATGAAAGGCAGTAAATTTAGAAGGATCTATATAATGAAAACTAGGGTAGTGTACCAATTGAATAATCCAAATTAAGACGAACAGACCCCATGAGATAAAAAGAGCGATAAGATCTAAAGAAGTGAGCATAGGTCTAGTAAGTATTTTTTTATAAAATTTTAAACAGCTTCAAAGAAGTTGTCCAAATAGAAAAGGAAAATATCTGAATTAAGTTCAAATATTTTCCTTTTAAATTAGAAATAAAAAATACCGTATTCTATGCTTTTGAAAGAACCTTTATTTCTCTACGATATTTTAGTAAATACCCTAATTCAATAAACTTTTTCTTCCATTTTGCATTAGGAAATTCTCTTTTACCTTTCCTGAATTCACGATGTATTTTAGCATATAGATTTTGACTCTTCCAAATGTTGGGGTCAAGACCCATGGCATGCAAAGTATTTAGGATGTCAATCAAAAGTCCCATCTCTTGAATCGGAATGTCTGAGTTTTTAATTTTACGAATTTCGTAGAATATCCGCTCACCGGCCGCCAACTTAAAAGATTCAGAGTTGTTGAGTTGAATGTCCCATTTAGTTAGTTCAGTAGATAATCGCTTTAATTCAGAAATACTCAAATTGTCAAAAGTGAAAAAGCGATGTAAATCAGCATTTACAATGTATTGCACCACGTTGTTGTACGCCTTTGGAATAGGAATACCACTTTGCAGCGTGCTCGACATTAATTGATAATTATCGTTGTAAATATTTCTAAAAGATTTCTCAGCTTTTTCAAGATTTTGCTTCGTGATCTTTTTTAGAATTTTTCGTTTTTCATCTCTAAATAAATGTTGGAAAGAATAGGTTTCGCGACCAAAATATTCTTGCATGATTGCGATTACATCTCCCAATTGATTTGCATGGAATGCCTTAGAAATCCGTTCTTCCATTTCTGTAAAACGCTCCTTAGAAATATCTAAAGAAACACTACCAATAATATTTTGCTGACCTAAATAAAGCACCACAAAATTAAAAGGCTTTTCCGAATAGGTAATCTTAGACTTCATGATCGTTCGACCAAAATTTAAGATTAACTTCCCAGCTGTTTCTCGTTTGAAATATTCACTTTTAGCATGGTAATTAAAAAGCTCCATGTTTTCTGGTTGCTGATCAAAAAGAGAAGCCACCGCGTAATGAATTCCTGCACCTTCTAGATTGGCCGTCGTCGGTAATACATGATTGATATAACTAAAAGCACCATCTGCATAAACATTACTCTTTGCCTTAGATAAACGATGTACAAAGCCACCATTTAAATCTACTCCTCCAACTTGTTTGGCATAATATAAAACCCGACAAGCATACTGCAATATCTGGTTTGTTTCCAGTCCACTAATTTCATCAAAAAACCAACCACAACTAGAAAACATCAGTACCGCATTTCGCTGCATTTCTAACAAACGCATAGCTTGTACTTTTTCTTCGGGCTTCAATTTATGTTTCTGATGTTTCGTCAAAAACTTATCTACCACCTTATCATTTCGATCTAAAAGAACTTCGATGAAATCATTTCTTGCCGACCAAGGGTCACGTAATAATTTTCCAGCTTCTTCTTCATAAATAGGAATAATCTCATCTCGCAACCAATTTAAACTATCTCTTAATTCCGTTCGCCAAGACTGCGTCCAACCATGATTTCCACCCGTATTACATCCACAGTTATTACGCCAGCGCTCTACGCCGTGTACACAACTCCAAGAACTATTGTCATGAATTTGTGCTTCATATTCTGGTGGAAAAAGTTCTAGATAATATCCATAATTAATAATGGTTGCCTCAGAAGTACCATTTTTGAAATGGTCCAAGCAAGATGCCAGTGCCATTTCACCATAACGGTGGTGATGACCATAACTTTCACCATCGGTAGCAATATGTGAAAGCTGTGGCTCGTCGTTGTCGTCAAATGGTTCCATCAGACGATTAGCGAGTGCTTGGCCATTATCAAGCAGTTTATTAAAAGCAACATCTTGTGCTACATTACCATCGTAAAAGAATAAAGCCATTGATCGACCAGAAGGTAGATTTACTTTATAAGGACGTCGGACGTCAAAACCATGGTGGTCTTTATTTTTCCAATCATGATCCCCAATTTTACGGAATGCTTTGGCTTGTTGTGGTGCTAGAATGGTATACTTGATTCCATGTTTTGCTAGAACCTCCAAGGTGTCTGTGTCTGCTGCTGTCTCTGCCAACCACATACCTTCAGGATAGCGATTAAACCGAGATTCAAAATCACGGATTCCCCAAATGACTTGCGTCTCTTTGTCTCGCTCATTCGCCAATGGCATAATCAGATGACTGTGCACCTGAGCAATCGCAGAACCATGTCCACCAAACTTTTTTTGACTAACACGGTCCGCTTCTACGATTCTTTCGTGCGTCATCGGATCGGCATCTTTCATCCAAGAAAGCAAGGTAGGACCGAAATTGAAGTTTATATAAGTATAATTATTGGTGATCTTGGTGATAAATTGATCACCATCAATCAATCGAGCAGCGGTATTAGGTGCATAGCACTCAAAGTTAATTCGCTCATTCCAGTCATGAAAAGGTTGTGCAGACTCTTGTAATTCTACCGTCTCTAACCACGCGTTTTCTCGAGGTGGTTGGTAAAAATGTCCATGAATACATACATATTTGTTCTTTCTGGCCATAATCCAATGTAATTTTAATTGGGTTTAAACTGTCATTAATACTTACGTTATTAATAACGTAATAGCTGATTAAAACGTTAAGTACTTAGACGAAATTATAGGTAAGTTATGATCAAAAGATTCATTTACTTAGCTTTGAAGCTGTTTAAGAATGTTCACAAAAGGTGAGGATAAGTGCTTGATAATGTGGGCGATGCTCATTTTTCTCTGAATAGCCTAAGCTATTGAGATAAA
>JALZUU010000314.1 GCA_023300665.1 Saprospiraceae bacterium
CTTTTTTTAGTGATTGCTGCTTGTAAAAATCCACAAGAGTCGACGGAAGCTAAAGATTATGATGTAAAAGCTATTAGTAATCCAGTATTATTAGATCAATCAGTTAAGAAACTAACAGATGTGATTGTTCACGATATCTTTTCTCCTCCGGTAGCCAGTCGAAATTATGTCTATCCTTTGGTGGCCGCTTATGAAGTTTTAAGACATGGACATCCTGAATATAAAACCTTGGCTGGGCAGTTACGGGAATTAAAACCAACGCCTACTCCTGCTGCGGATCAAGATTATAATTTTGAGATTGCCGCAATCCATGCTTTTTTAAAAACTGCGCAGAACTTTATTTTTTCAGAAAAAAAGATGGAAGAATTTAGAAATGAAATTTATGCGAAATATAAAGAGATGGGCGTACCAAAAAATATCTACGATCGATCTATCGCTTTTGGAGATGCCATGAGTGCCCACGTGATGGAATGGAGTGATGGCGACTTATATAAGCAGACAAGAACGTATCCGCGGTTTGCCGTAGAAGATGAGCCAGGGCGTTGGACACCAACACCTCCTAGTTATATGGATGGTATCGAACCACATTGGAATAAAATCAGACCGATGGTGCTAGATTCTGCTCGCCAATTTCAGCCTTTGCCTCCCACTAAATTTGATATGAACAAAGGAAGTCAATTTTATAAAGAATTGATGGAAGTATATGAAGTGGTGAAAAATGCAAATGAGGAAGAAATTGAAATAGCGAGCTTTTGGGATTGCAATCCTTTTGTGAGTCACACGGTAGGACACGTTATGTATGCAACTAAAAAAATTACGCCCGGTGGTCATTGGATGGGAATTACCCGAACGGCTACCCGTCAAGCAAACTTGGATATGATGGCTTCTACCGAAATTTATACGATGGTCGCTATTGCGCTTTTTGATGGATTTATTAGTTGTTGGGATGAGAAATACAATAGCGTATTGATTCGTCCTGAAACGGTGATTAATGGTAGCTTCGATGAGTCTTGGTTACCACTTTTACAAACGCCACCGTTCCCTGAGCATACCAGTGGGCACTCTGTTATTTCTACAGCTGCTGCGGTAGTATTGACCAATAAGTTTGGTGCTGAATTTTCTTTTATAGATAGTACGGAAGTTGAATATGGCTTACCACCACGTTCGTTCGATTCTTTTTTAGGCGCTTCTGATGAAGCAGCTATTAGCCGACTCTATGGTGGAATTCATTATCGACCTGCCATCGAATATGGGGTAGATCAAGGTAGAAAAGTAGGGGAGTTTGTAGCGGAAAATGTAGAGATGAAATAAGAATTTTATCAAGCGTTGAAACTTAATTAAAAAGCTATTGATGGAATTTGGAAGTTTTTTTGCTTCTAGTTTCTAGCAAGGGTATTCAATCTATCACTATAAAAGTGAAAATTTTTGTCTACTTATTTTGATATTAAAATCAATCTTTAGAGAAGATTAATAAGTATGAAAATTATAGTTAATAAACGAAATGGTTCTTGTTTTGATAAATGGTCCGACCTTTAGTTTTTTTCCATTTGGTGCATTAATAAAATGTCTTAAAATGAATACTGTTTGAGCTAAACAACTGTTAAGTAAAAAATAAATAATCGATAATAAATATATTAAAAATGAAAAACAAAACTCCAAAGCGAGTTTATTCGTTTTGACATTTTATTAGACGTGCCGAATTCGAAAAATACTACAGGCGGCAGATTTTTTGTTTCGTTTTTTTTCTGCCAAAAAAATGAACATAAAAGAAAAAAATATCGAAATTTTTGGAAAAATTTACATGAATAAATTTGGTTGTTTTTTTCGTTAATTGAACACTCTAGTTTCTAGCTTTACTCAATCGCGATTGAAGAGAGCCAGAAACCAAAAGCAAAAAAAGTATAATATTTACCTAAATCTCATTTTTTTTTAAATAAATTCTAAGTACGCTATTAAAATCGTCCATGTCTACTAACCAAAAAACAACTCCTGCCAATTATATACTTCCAGTTATTGTGCTGGCTCAGTTTTGTTGCACTTCGCTTTGGTTTGCAAGTAATGGGGTGATGGACAATCTAATTGCTGATTTTAATTTATCATCACAAGCTTTAGGTGGTTTGACGTCTGCGGTGCAATTTGGTTTTATCAGTGGTACATTAGTTTTTGCTTGGTATTCTTTAGCGGATCGCTTTTCTCCTTCCTTGGTCTTTTTATTTTGTGCCATGATGGGTGCGTTGGCAAATCTAGGTATGATCTGGTCAGGTCATAGTTTTGGTAGTTTATTATTTTTAAGATTTATAACTGGTTTTTTTCTAGCGGGGATTTATCCGGTAGGAATGAAAATATCGGCGGATTATTTCGCAAAAAAATTAGGTCGATCTTTAGGTTTTTTGGTTGGTGCCTTGGTAATTGGAACGGCCTTTCCACATTTACTAAAAGTGATGACCAATCAAAATTTATCTTGGCGCGCCGTGGTGATGACGACCTCAGGTTTGGCGGCTTTTGGTGGTTTAATTATATGGTTGTTAATTCCAGATGGACCTTATCGAAAAGCAGGACAACGGTTAAATGGAAAAGCGATTTTTGAAGTGTTTAGTTATCCAAAATTTCGAGCAGCGGCCTTTGGTTATTTTGGACATATGTGGGAATTATATGCCTTTTGGGCCTTTGTTCCGGTGATGTTGGCGACCCATCAAACGTTACATGCGAGTACTAATTTAGATATATCGTGGTGGTCTTTTTGGGTAATTGCTGCGGGTGGTTTGGCTTGTGTGATCAGTGGCGCATTATCTTTAAAATTTGGTGCAGCTAAAATAGCGCGAATCGCCTTGGGATTATCCGGTGCATGTTGCTTTTTATCCCCATTATTTTTCTATGCTTCCTTTCCAATTTTTATCATATTTCTTTTCTTTTGGGGAATGGTCGTGATTGCAGACTCTCCTTTATTTTCTACTTTGGTCGCCAATAATGCACCACCAGAAATAAAAGGAACCGCACTTACTTTGGTCAATTGTTTAGGATTTTCAATTACCATTATCAGTATTCAATTATTAACTTGGATGTCTGGCGTTTTACCGGGCGAGTGGCTTTTTGTGATCTTAGGATTAGGCGCTGTAGTTGGTTTTACACAAAAAGAACTTAGGTAATTTTTCTAATAGTCATATGAGTGCGTGACAAATTTGGGGTATTTGCTGGTTAGCCGGTGTCGGCTGACTTAGAGTTCTAGCCAAAAAGTGACATACACTTTTTTATCTGTAGAGAAAGGGTTCTCATTCTAGAGGAAGTTTGAATTCCGACCTTGAGCTTTTTTCCACTCAGTGCATTAAGAAAAAATCTTAAATCGGATACTGTATGAGCTAAGAAAATGTTAAAAAAATAAAAAATGTTACCCTAAATATGATGAATGATAAATCTACAATTTTTAATGCGAGTTTATCCGATTTGATTTTTTCTTAGAAGTGCTGAGTTCGAAAAATGCGACAGGCGGCAGATTTTTTGCCTG
>JALZUU010000315.1 GCA_023300665.1 Saprospiraceae bacterium
GCTATTTTTATCTCAATAGCTAAGGCTATTCAGAGAAAAATGAGCATCGCCCACATTATCAAGCACTTATCCTCACCTTTTGTGAACATTCTTAAACAGTTTCATGGTTTTTTTTGATGTTTTTTTAAAAAAATGGACTTTTTTTGCCCTTTTTGAGCAGTAAAAAAGATCAATTTTATTATTAAAGTTGAACAACTATTTACAATTTAATAGTCAAAACCAAAAAAAATCACACGTAATAAGTGCTTTATAAAAATAATTTTTAAATATATTTTATTAAAAATTTTCACAATATTGATTTTTTGTCTTTGTTATAAGAAAGAATACCCCGTATTATTGTATTGTGAAGTAGAGAAAGGAGGTAGCCGTAAGGAACTCGGCCCTTAATTGTATATGTTCATGGGATTATAATTTGTTGTAGTAGTCGTCTAAGCTTAGAGCTTAGACGACTTTACATTTTTTAGGAAGAAGGTATTGGAAATTTAATCTCCTAATTGCGTTGGAACATTTTCGCCAACTATTTGTTTAGATGTCTGATTAAACCTACATTTGCAGCAAATTCAAGAAAAACACAATGGCAACCGTAAAATTTACTTTTGAGGACAAAGATATTAAGCCTGTAAAGGTGGAAGATGTTGAAAAAGGATTCACTATTCTAGATGTAGCAGAAGACAATGATGTACATCTTAATCACAACTGTGGTGAAGTTTGCGCCTGCAGTACTTGCCATGTCTACGTTGAAAAAGGCGAGGATGCTTTGGAAGAAATCTCAGACCGAGAAGAGGACTTTATCGACCGAGCAATCAATCCTAGATTAGAATCAAGACTGGGATGTCAATGTATCATCCTAGATGAAAACGCGGACATCGAGATCCATATTCCCGATCAAAAACAAATCATCGGCCACGAGCACTAGTCCTCTATTAACTTTATTTACAAGATCTTTAATTAAAAAACTATGGGTTTTCAAGATATAAATGATTTACCAATCGAATGGGCAGACCACGAAGATATCGCAATGGCGCTCTATGATCGCTTTGGTGCAGAATTTACAGAAGGTAAGATTTACCGAATTCGTTTTACCGATTTACTGGACTGGATTCTAGAAATTCCACATTTTGAAGGTAAACGCGAGGATTCTAGCGAAGGTCATCTAGAGATGATTCAGGCGAAGTGGGTGTATGAGTGGCGAGATGGGAATAAGTAGGTTTGGTTGTTGAAATGTTGAATCGCTCCGCTGGTTGAATCGTTGAATTGTTTTTAGCGTGTAAATCTTTTGGCGCGTGGGGTACTTGTGGTTATTGATATTTTTATGCGGGTGTTTTTGAGGTTCAGACTCAGGTAATTAACCATACGATCTTTGGGGAGTGGTTAATTAACTGTGTCTAGTAAATTGCCCCAATTTATATAAATAAAATATTGCCTTCATAAGTAATTGTTAATTAGTGGATTGGTTAATCGGTCTCTTCTTTCGCAATGCTAACGCAACAAAAAACACAGATTATTGAACAGTCCCGATCTTTTCTATTATCTTTTTGGAAATACTATTTTATCACTGGAATAAATTGTTTAATTGATAAAACAATTAAACGACTCAACAATTAAACGATTAAACAATAATTGAATTTCCTAGAAAAATTTAATCTGGTTGATACTTTCATCTTTGATGTAGATGGAGTTTTGACCAATGGCGAATTGCTGATCCAACCGGATGGGGCATTATTACGAAAAATGTTTGTCAAAGATGGGTATGCTTTACAGCACGCCGTTAAACAAGGTTATCGGGTGGTCATCATCAGCGGTGGTAAGCCACTCGGCGTAGAACAACGCTTGATCAATCTTGGGATAGAGGATATGTTCTACAACGCTAAGGACAAAAAAGCAGTGTATCTAGAATATATGAAAAAACATAAACTAGACCCGGAAGGCATTATTTTTATGGGCGATGATCTTCCTGATTATCCATTGATGCGCTTGGTCGGAATTCCTGCATGCCCTAATGATGCAGCGATTGAGATTCAAGAGGTGGCTCAGTATGTTTCTCCTTTTAATGGTGGTCAGGGTTGTGTTCGTGATATTATTGAGAAGGTTATGCGGTTGCATGGGAGGTGGATGGTTTGATTTTTCTCTTTTGATGTGGTTGGCTTTTTTTCTCTTTTGGCGGGTTTGGCTTTTTTTCTCGTTTAGCGTGTTTGGCGGGCGATGGGCGAACGATGGGGGCTTTGATCTCTTGGGTGGCTTTTTTGCTCGGTTGATGTGGTTGGCTTTTTTCTCGGCTTCGTGTGTTTGGTTTTTATTTTTAGAAATTCTTTGGGCTGGTTTTACTGTTTCTCATTAGTGGGAAAATTAAATTTGCTTTTGAAATTGATTTTGCGTTTGAAAAATTAATTCCCGTCTCTTCCGCCTAAGTGCTCAAACTCCATATCTACTGTCTTTTTCCTAAATTTGCATCATGTATCTTTTCCGCCTCATTCGTTGGCCAAACTTACTGATTGTGCTCTTGACACAATACTTGCTCTATCAGCATGTGTTGATTGCACAGCTCAAAAAGGCAGATCTCTCCCCTACGCTTTCAGGATTAGATTTTTGGACATTGTCTTTCGCTACGATATTGACGGCTGCCGCAGGTTATGTGATCAATGATATTTATGACCAGGTAATTGATGCTTTAAATAAACCCGATCGGATGATTGTGGGCCAGCACCTTTCAGAGAAAGCAGCGTATCGATGGTATGTAGGATTTATCATTCTAGGACTTTTTTGTATTGGATGGTTGACCTATAGAACTGGAGATTGGTTTTGGATACCTGGATATATCCTAGCGAATGTGATGATGTTTTGGTATTCAAAAAGCTGGAAGAAAAAAATCTTGATTGGAAATTTTGTCGTTGCGCTTTTTTGTGCGTTGGTGGCGGTTGTAGTAATAGTAGGAGAATCCGGTTATTGGCCCAAATTAGCGGCAGATGCTCCGATTGCTTATATAAATATTGTTGGCACTTTTTCGGCCTATACTACCTTTGCATTTTTAAGCACGATGTATCGAGAGATTGTTAAAGATATGGAAGATGTTTACGGAGATGAGATTGACAACTGTCGAACCTTACCGATCGTCTTTGGGATTCAAAAATCTAAAACGATTGCGGCCTTTTTTGCTATTAGTCTATTATTGACCACTATTTTTGGAGCCTACCTTTTATATTCCATAGGGCGTTATGTACAATTGGGATATCTGCTCATAGGGATTATTATTCCGATTAAAATTTCTTTATTATTTTTAGGAAAAGCGAAAACCGTTCAGGAATTTCATCAACTGAGTACGATAACGAAGCTGATTATGTTGGGAGGAATTTTATATTTGGGCTTGGAGATCTTTATTTAGGATATATCCATTTAGTCAAAAGGAATTCCTAGAAAATGAGGATACCTTACTAAAGAGATGACTTTAGAACAGAAGCTGTTTAAAAATGAAGCCTGCCTTCGTGCCTCTGGCAGGCAGGCA
>JALZUU010000316.1 GCA_023300665.1 Saprospiraceae bacterium
AACCGATTTTTAAACCTTGTTGTTCCAACCCAAACGCTCCTGACGTGCCCGTATATTGAGCAATTAGATTTTTCTTTTTCCAATCGGTTTTATTATCTAATTGAACGGTACCACCGATTGCACCATTGCCCCAACCAGCTGTATTTCCACCATAATGAACCGCTACCTCATCAATAAAAATTGCTGGTAATAACGAAAAATCAAGTTGCCCCAACATTGGATTTTCGAGCGGTAAACCATTCCAAAGTACACGCGTATGTTCTGCGCTACCTCCACGAATAGAAGTCGTTGCGGAGCTTGCACCACCAAAAGACTTGACAAAAACGCCAGTAGATTGAGCCAGCAAATCTCCGACATGCGTAGCGGGTTGTTGCCGAAGAACATCTTGGTCGGTTTGATCTATTTGTTCGCCACTAAAAATTGGTTTCTCTGCTACCGTAATGATCGGCAAAGCCAAAGTATCTTCTTGCGCACATAACTCGGTCACCCATCCCATAAGGAATAGTAAAGAGACTAAAAGCCAACCTTTATTAAGTGCATGATGCATTCTAAAAAAATAATGGGAAAAGAGCGGATAGGGGAGAAGGAGCGAATGATTCCAAGAAGCGGATACCAAACGACCGGTAAACCGACGTATAAGGTCGATCATTTCCGATATCCATTCTTGCTATTATCCCGATAGAAAAATGAAAATAGACTTGTAAATTTTGATCTAACAAATCTAGAACTTATCGGCAGGTCTTCTGACTTATTGTCCCCAGATTTTTCCTTCCCATCTTGCGGTAGCGAGACAGTGGATTAATAAAATTGGGTTGGATGACAACTTACAGCTGCGGGAACAGTTTTCGAATTACACGAAATTCCCTTTTAATCCAAAGCGAGTTTGGAACCAACGAGTATGCAAAGGTAGTTCTTTTTGAGGAAGAGAGGAAAATTTTTTCTTTAGGGTGGAAAAATAATATTTAAACAATTATTCGTTAAAAAATAAAAGATTTACTATATTGCTGTATGTACAATTAAACCTACTATGAAATACAACCCAAAAATCCACCATCGACGCAGCATCCGAAAAAAAGGATATGATTATAGTAGCGCTGGGAATTATTACATAACTATCTGCTGCAAAAATAGGGCACATCTCTATGGAGAAATTAAGGATCAAAAAATGATCTTGAACGATGCTGGCATAATGATCGATAAATGGTATTGGAAATTAGAAGAGAAATACGATGATATACGCTGCCGAGAAATGATTATCATGCCTAATCACTTTCACTGTATCATCGAAAATACAGGCACTCCTATCGCAGGATCTGTGGACGCGGCAGCCGTGGACGCAGCAGCCGTGCCAGCCCCAGCTGTCTGCCCTCCACCCGTAAGGGCAGACCCACGTGTCTGCCCTCCACCTGAAACGGGTGGAATCTTGGATATAAACGATCCTACACCTAATGGGCTTCTTAATAATAACTCGTTGGATGATCTGGATGATCTGGATGATCTGGATCATCTGGGGATATTGGGCGAACACGTAGGTTCGCCCCTACCGCGGGTGTTGCAATGGTTTAAAACGATGACGACGAACGAATATATTCGGGGCGTAAAAACATTGGGATGGCAACGCTTTGATGGGAAAATGTGGCAACGGAATTATTGGGAACACATTATTCGAGACGAACAATCATACAAACGAATTGCCAAATATATTATTGATAATCCCAAAAATTGGAAAGGGGATAAATTTGGTAAATAGGGGCGAACACATGGGTTATCGCCGATATCCCATCCCCCTAAACGATGCAATCAAAGTTTGATCTTCTTCCTTTCGGACGGCAATATCGAATGTCGCCATCTTTTTTGACGTTGAAACTTCGGTTGCCTCGGCGATTAATACTTCGCCTTCTTTTGCTGGTTTATGATAATTGATTTGAGCATTGATAGAAACCGTCATCTGGCCTAATCCGTTGGCAGCAAAAGCAAAGGCACTATCTGCGAAAGCAAATGCAATACCTCCATGCAAAATTCCAAACCCATTCAGCATCTCTCTCTTTACCGTCATTTTGATGATACAATGACCAGCCTCTAATAGTACGGGTTCAATTCCCATCCATTTACTACAATAATCTTTTTCCATCATCTGTTGAAAAACAGCAGTAGGGTCGGTAGGATTGGACATGATTTTATTTTTATAAAAAGAAGAGATCTAAAAAGAGAAAAAATATTTATTTCAAACACTTAAAATAGTCAAAAGGCTCTAGACAATCTTCACATTGAAAAAGTGCTTTACAAGCGGTAGAACCAAATTGGCTGACCATTTTTGTGTTGGTAGAACCACAGTTGGTGCATTTGACAATTCTTTTTCCATCGATCAAAGCGAATTTATCTGATTGGGTATCCATGGGAGCGGCGATACCGTATGCTTCTAGTGCTGCTCGACCAGAAGGAGTGATCCAGTCGGTCGTCCAAGCTGGAGCAAGTACTAATTTGATGGTCGCATCGTAGCCTCTTTTTTTTAAGGCTCGTTTGATATCTACAGCCATCGTATCCATAGCAGGACAACCCGAATAGGTTGGCGTGAGTTTGACATGAACGTGTTGTTCCGCTAGGGTCACTTCGCGAACAACCCCCATATCCATGATTAATAAAACGGGAATTTCCGGATCGGTAATTTCCAGTAGTGCCTCTTGGACCGGTACGGGTAATGTTTGAAGGTCTGCGGCTACCATGTCATGTTGGGATAAGTACGTTGCATGTATTGGAGTTCCGCGAGGATGAATCCTAACTGCTCCGAATGAATACCTTTTTTACCATCTGTCTTTCGCGCAGGAGCGGTAGGTATTTCTAAATTTGCTTTCGCAAAAACATCTTTGATGGTTTGTCGGTAAGTGGTTTCGATGGTTTTTAGATCTGCTCCGATTCCAGCTTCCAACATGATTTTTTCTGTTTCTGTTTCTTCAAAAAACTCATAAGAAAAAGGGTAGAGGTCGTCGATTGCTTTCTGCATTCGCTGATGACTTTCTTGTGTACCATCTCCCAATCGTTCTATCCAAGAAGAAGAAAATCGTAAATGATATCTGGATTCTTTGATCGACTTTGCTGCTACTGCGGCAATCATTTCATCTTTGCTATTAACCAATTGTTCCAGCAATGATAAATGAAAAGCATCAAACAAAAACTGCCGACCAATCACGTAAGCAAAATCTTTATTGGATTGTTCTACCAACCAAGTATGGCGATAGGCTCGGTCTACTCGTTTCATGGCAATGGTATCTTCGGTCGTATCGCCACCCGTCAATTCTGCAGCATACTGAAAATAACTTCGTACCTGACCAAATAAATCTAGAGAAATATTTGTCAACGCAATATCTGTTTCTAAACTTGGGCCATGACCACAAAGCTCTGATAAGCGATGTCCTAAAATCAAGGAGTTATCACCTAACATCAACAAATAATCTATCAGACTTTTATTCTTGTTTTCCATAAAAACATGCTATCATAAAAATTAAAAATAATTGCGCTCACTCTTTTCTAATATAGCAAATCAAAAAATCCGCATATCAAGAAATTCGCACATCACTATATGTGTTCTAACTCATCCGGTAAATCATAAAACGTTGGATGTCGATATGCTTTGTCTTTTGCGGGATCAAACATCTCTCCGTTTTCACTTGGGTTTGAAGCAGTAATATGTTTGCTTTCTACCACCCAAATACTAACACCTTCTTGTCGTCGGGTATAAACATCGCGCGCATTTTCCATCGCCATTTTCGCGTCTTCTGCATGTAGGCTACCAACGTGTCGGTGCTCTAAACCATTTTTGCTACGGATGAATACTTCCCAGATTGGATTTCCTTTCATTTTATAATTAAGTTAATTGGTTGTATTAATTAATCGGTTAATTGATAGATAGTATAATATTCGAAAATTAAGTGACTAATTTAACCAGTATAACTAATTAACCAGATCACTAATCCACTAAATAAGTTAACCAACTTTCTTAACCTGTTCCGCTCGTTTTTCTGCATGAGCTCTCGCTGCATTTCGTACCCAAGCGCCGTTATTCCAAGCGTCGTTACGTGCTTGTAGACGCTCTTTGTTGCAAGGGCCATTTCCTTTGACTACTTGCCAAAATTCATCCCAGTCAATTTCTCCAAAATCATAATGCTGGCGTTCTTCATTCCATTTTAGATCTGGATCAGGAACGGTGAT
>JALZUU010000317.1 GCA_023300665.1 Saprospiraceae bacterium
GTCTGGCGTACATCGAAAAAGTAAGTTCTTCGTTTTCCAGCACGGACTTTTTTGGAAAAAACACTCTCAAATTTTCTTGAATTGCTCTCGTTTTCCACTGTTTAAAGTTTTTAATGAGTAATAGAGTTTAACTATTTAATTCTACAAATGTAGTGATTTGTTCCACAATAAAGAAAATTTGTTAAGAAAATCTATTTTTTTTAATTTCCTTACCTTTAATTGAATCTAAGTACTTGGACAAAATTATATTTAAGTTATGACTAAGAAGATTTTTTTACTAGTCAATGCGCAAAAACCGGAGTTATGCCGTAGCATAATGAGGATTTTTGTAAAGCAGAATAGTGAAAAAAGATCTAGTCATAGGTTATAGTTTAATTTGTCCACGTACTTAAAATGTATTAATTACAATAATTAGCCTTTAGAAGCTTCCTCTAATTGCTGTTGTTCAAAGACTTGTGCATAATATCCACCTTTAGCCAGTAAAGTTTCGTGAGTGCCTTGTTCGCAGATATGACCATCTTCAAGGACGATAATATGGTCAAATTGTAGGGAAGAATAAATTCTATGAGTAATAATAAGACTGGTTTTGTCTTTTAGTCTACCATTAAGATAACCCAATATTTGCTGTTCGGTGGTCGTATCTACTGCCGACAAACAATCATCTAGAATGACAATATCTGGTTCTTTAATCAAGGCACGAGCAATAGAAATTCGTTGTTTTTGTCCACCCGAAAGAGTTACTCCTCGTTCGCCGACCATCGTATCAAACCCTTCTGGTAATCCCGCAATATCTTCGTAAACGGAAGCATAGCGAGCAAACTCTTCTACTTGACTACGAGAAGCAGATCTTTTTCCGAATGCTATATTTCCAGCAATATCATCTGAAAACAAAAATAAATCTTGTGGAACATAACCAATTTTTTTACGCAAATTCGCTAAGTCATGTTCTTTGAGTTCTATTCCATCAATCAAAATCTTTCCATCTGTTACATCATACATCCGTAGTAAGAGATCAGCGATAGTGGATTTTCCAGAACCCGTTTTTCCAATAATAGCCATCTTTTGACCTGCTTTCAATTTAAAAGTTAAGCCATTGATTGCGCTAATCCCTGAATCAGGATAGACAAAATTTACATTTTTAAACTCAATATCTCCTTTCAAGTCTACTGGATTATCTACCGTATTTTTAATTGCTGGATCAACTTCCAAAAACTCATTAATTCTACTTTGTGATGCGGCGGCTTGCTGAACGATCGAGGCAATCCAACCAAGTGCGGTAATCGGCCAAGTGAGCATACTTACATAAATGACAAATTCAGCGATGTTACCAGGAGTGACCGTTCCTTTTGCTACCTGAATACCGCCAACGTATACCGTTAATACCGTACTGGCACCGACCAATAAGATCATCAATGGGAAAAACATTGCGTTGACCTTTGCCAAATCCATCGTTTTATCTTTATAATCATCACTCTGCTCCGAAAAATGATGGAGCATCGCGGGTTCTTGGACATAAGATTTGACGACTCGAATACCGCTATAAACTTCTTGTGCAGTACTATTTAAGGTAGCGAGTTGTTTTTGAATGATACCACTTTTTTTATTAATCAAATTACTGACATAATAAATAGAGATAGAAAGAAAGGGCATCGGTAATAGACAATAAAAGGTCAACATAGGACTAACAGAAAGCATCGAATAGATCACAAAGAAAAAGAGCGATGCTAAATTTATTCCATACAAAATACCAGGTCCAAGATACATTCTCACTTTAGATACATCTTCTGTGATCCGCGACATGAGATCTCCTGTATTATTTTTTTTATAAAAAGCTAAATTGAGATTTTCATAATGCGCAAAAATCTCCTTCCGCATATCATATTCAATCAATCTAGACATCACAATAATCGTCTGTCGCATGAAATACATGAATATTCCCATCAAAAATGCCAAGATCAAGACGAGGCCTCCAAAGAACAAGAGAACCGTTCCTAGTTGCGCAAAGAGGACCTCCTGAGAGGCATATCCTTCAGTAAGGTTATATAAACTGATATTTTCAATAACTAGATCCAATGCATAGCGGATCATCTGAGGTTGGAGTACGCGAAAATAATTGCTAAGTGAAACAAAAATGATTCCTAGCAAAAACCGCCATCGGTATTTATAAAAGAATTTATTGAGAACGGCTAATTGCTGCACAGGCTAGAAAAAAGTTTTATTGAGGTTGATTAGTGCTTGGCTAAAATTTATTGTAGGCTGAAAATCAGTAGATTAGGGTGCTGACAAATTAAAAAATAAAGCGTTTATAGGATTAAACAAGTTCTTTTTAAGAAGTCAGGTTCATAAGATATTGGTTCTCAGTTAAAAGAAATTTAGAAAAGCGCTATAATTGTATCAAATTTGAATCTGAAGCGTAAAGATACCTATATTTCAATCGAAAGATTGTAACTTTGAGGGGAGTTTTGAGATTCCCCATATTTCGTCCTAATCAAACTATTAATTAACAAACCTTTTTGGCAATAGTTGCCGATAAAAAGACCATTCAGTATGAATCGAATTATCACGCTTGATGAATTTATTATTAAAAAACAGAAAGACTTTGATTTTGCCCCTGGCGAACTTACAGGGCTCCTTCGAGATATCGGGGTGGCAGCAAAAATTGTTAACCGAGAAGTAAATAAAGCAGGATTGGGTAATATCCTAGGAACAGAAGGAGAAGCGAATGCTTCTGGAGATACCGTACAAAAACTAGATATGTATGCCAATGATAAATTGATCGACTGTCTAAAGAATAGCGGAGAATGTTGTGGGATTGCTTCGGAAGAGAACGAAGATTTTATTCCTATTCCTTCCGTGGCTGGCAAAGACGCTAAATATGTAGTGGTTTTTGATCCGTTGGATGGTAGCTCAAATATTGATGTAAATGTTTCTGTAGGAACCATTTTTGGAATCTATCGTCGTAAGAGTAAGGCTTCTGGGCCTTGTGAATTAAAAGATTTTTTACAAAAAGGAACTGATTTAGTAGC
>JALZUU010000318.1 GCA_023300665.1 Saprospiraceae bacterium
TGAAGTAACTAGAGAAAAAGGTTCATTTGAATATGAAGTAGGTGAGCGTTCTTGTAATGTTGCCGCTACAAAAATGAATGTATTCTATATTGGAGTTGAAAACCCAGTATCTGTAACTGCAGCAGGAATTTCTTCTAACGAGCTTAAAGTAAAAGCTTCAGGAGTGAATTTAAAGAAGAGTGGTGGCGGATACACTGTTACTGCTTCTAAGCCTGGTCAAGTTGATATCACTGTTTCAGGAGGAGGGTTGAAAGCAACCAAATTCCCATTCCGTGTAAAGCGTATTCCTGATCCAGTTGCTCGATTGAGTAAGAACTCAGGAGGAACAATGGGTAACGGAGAATTTAAAGCACAGGGTGGTGTAGGAGCATTCCTAGATAACTTTGACTTTGATGCAAAATGTAAAATTCAGGGATATATTCTGACTAAGTTGGCTCCAAGACAGGATCCAATTGAATCAAACAATGGTGGTGCTCGATACAACGAGAAATCTGGCCGTTTGGTTAAGTCAGCAAAACCTGGTGATACTTACTACTTTGATAATGTAAAAGCTAAGTGCCCTGGTGATTCTGCTGGTCGTAAGATCAATTCCATGGTATTTAAGATTAAATAATCATATAATAACTGTTTGTTATGAAGATCTATGTGAAAATTTTAAGTTTATGTTTTTTGGGGATGATTCTTTTCTCCACTAAATCCTTCGCTCAACTACCGGAAGCGCCACGAACAGAGGCGAGTGATCCGGATGGTGATCGACCGTTGGATGATATTGTTGAAAAAAGAATTATTGATGAAAGAATGGTATTGCCATACCAGCCTATTCGAGAAGCAGATGTTTTCTGGGAAAAGCGAATTTGGCGAGTAATTGATATTCGAGAGAAGATGAATCTTCCTTTCGCATATCCTGAAATGCCTTTCTTCTCAATTTTAATGGACGCTGCTGTTAATGGTGATATCACCGTTTATAGTACAGAGGACGATAAATTCTCTGCTTCTCTGCCCGCTGATGAAGTAGCCACCATGGGTGCTACTGCTGATACCGTAATTACCTTCGATCCGGAGACTTACGAAGAGCAGATTCAGGTAGTTCGTAACGAATTGAATCCAGAAGATGTAAATCGCTTTCGAATTAAGGAAGTTTGGTTCTTTGATGAGCAGACTTCTACTTTACAGGCTCGTATCTTGGGGATTGCTCCTATGATCGATGTAAAAGATGAAAATGGTAACTTCCGTTACGAAAAGCCTATGTTTTGGGCTTATTATCCGGAATGTCGTGAGATTCTTGCTCGTCATCAAGTCTTTAATCAAGGTAATGATGCAGCCCCAATGACTTGGGAGGATACCTTCGAAATGCGTTTCTTTTCTAGCTATATTATGAAAGCCTCTAATGTACACGATTATCGTTTACAGGATACGTACTCTGGAGTCGATATATTGCTAGAAGCTGACAAGATCAAACAAGAAATCTTTAACTGGGAACATGATTTATGGTCCTATTAACAGATCTGTTTTAAGTTAACAAACAGCTTAAAAATATTTTTTCAAAAGGTTTACTGAATGCTAGTCGTTCGGTAAACCTTTTCTTTTGTTTACACGCTGAATTTGTAAACAAGTTCCTTATATTTGAGGATGATCTTTAAAAAGAAGTTTCCATTTTATCGACAATATGACAGCATGGACTGTGGTCCTACCTGTTTAAAAATGGTGGCTGAGTATTATGGTAAAACCTTCTCATTACAAACACTGAGAGATAAGAGTTATATTGACCGAGAAGGAGTGTCACTAATGGGCATCAGTGAAGCAGCGGAGCAGATTGGGATGCAAACCCTAGCGATACGTATACCTTTTGACCATGAAGATGAAGAAGAAGCTGCGCTCTTACAAGTAGGATTACCTTGTATTGTGCATTGGCAACAAAGACATTTTATCGTTGTCCATAAAATAAATGAAAAGCATGTTTGGGTGGCTGACCCTGGAAAGGGAAAGCTGAAGTTAACTCGAAAAGCTTTTGAGCGAGGTTGGTTGTCAAATGGAGAAACAGGGATCACCTTAATGCTAGAACCTGGACCAGACTTTTTTGCAGAAGAAGGAGAAAAAGTCAATAGAACTGGGTTTGGATTTTTATTTAGATATTTACTCAACTACAAACAACTGGTCGCTCAGTTATTTATTGGTCTTTTACTGGCGAGTATCTTCCAATTAATTTTTCCTTTCCTAACTCAAGCCTTGGTAGATATTGGAATTGAGAACCAAGATATTGATTTTATTTATCTGATTCTCATTGCACAGTTGATGATTTTTTTGGGAAGAATCATGGTGCAGTTTCTTCAGAGTTGGATCCTCTTGCATATCGGTACAAGGATCAACGTGAGCTTGATTGCAGATTTCTTGATGAAACTTATTCGGTTACCTATTGGCTTTTTTGATGCTAAATCAACGGGAGATTTATTACAAAGAATTAATGATCATGATCGGATTGAACGATTTTTGACAGATTCTACTTTAGTTACCATCTTTTCTTTTTTCAATATTATCGTATTTAGTATTGTCCTTTTGATTTATAATAGGTTGATCTTTTTTATCTTTTTGGTCTCTAGTATTTTATATGTTCTTTGGGTAACCATTTTTTTGAAAAAAAGAAGAATTGTCGATTACCAGAATTTTGAACATGCTGCCGATAATCGAAATGCTTTGATCGAACTCGTCCAAGGAATGGAAGAGATAAAATTACAAAACAGTGAAAAGAAACGACGCTGGCAATGGACCAATATTCAGGCGAGGTTATTTCACGTCGGAATGAAGTCTTTACGGATCACGCAATATCAAGATATTGGTGCGGGATTTATTACACAACTAAAAGATATTCTTATCTCATTTTTTGCTGCCAAAGCAGTGATTGATGGACAGATGACACTGGGGATGATGCTGGCAGTTCAGTATATTATTGGACAACTAAATACGCCATTAACACAACTGATTACTTTTATCCGAAGTGCACAAGATGCTCAAATTAGTCTGGATCGTTTGGGTGAAATACATGAAAAAGAAGAAGAAGCGGAGATGGGTGGACAAATTAATGTGATGCCGACTACGGGTAATTTTATGATTGAAAATATGACTTTTAGTTATAAT
>JALZUU010000319.1 GCA_023300665.1 Saprospiraceae bacterium
ATGATGGCTTCGCGGCCGGTCTGTCGAAAGTTAATCATAGCTCGCATCATACCTTCTCCAAATTTCACCATCTCGTGTTCCATGATGGTGATCTTATCGCGGCTGTAAGTTCCATCTTCCTGCTTTTGGGTGATGTTAATCGTGAGGTAGGCATTGCCTTTTTCAGATTGTTTGATATCAAAAAAGAAACTACGGTTACCTGATCTGATAAGTTCGGTGTGCAATGGTTTGACTTGCATGTTTTTAGAATTTAAAAAGTTTGAAATAAAACTGTCGATACTTAGATGCTCCACCTTTAAAAATTCCATAAAAAATTCTCAAAAAAAATTTAAAACTCAAAATAAAAATGTCGCAACTCGTTGATTTACAACAAATTGCGACATAATATTTTTTCTAAAAAAACTTAAACTCAAAAACCCTATTAACGCATGATCACTAATTTTTGAGAAGTTTTTTTGCCTTCAGTTTCCATAACAACTAGATAAGTACCAACTGCTAGATCGTTAACGCGAACTTCAGTAGAATGATTACCAGCCATCTGTGTAGCTGTTTGTCTGATACTTTTTACTTGTTTGCCATCTAAGGTATAAAGTCCTAAATTCAGATCAGCAGAAGCAGGTAAATAATAACTAATTCGTACTTCGTCGTTCACCGGATTCGGTACTGGATTATATAATTTTGCAATATTATCAATCGAAAGATCTTCCACATTTGTCAGTTCGCCTCCAATCTCAATCAATTCATCTCCTTCTTGATAAGGTACCCAATTAAGTGCGATGATATACATTTCGTCCGTCGTACTTTCTCCCCAAGTAACAAATGCTGGAGGATTATTTGGATTCAAAGGATTGTTAACGGTATTATCATAAGTCGCTAAGACATTCATGGTAGATCCTCCTGGAATTTTTTTCATCCGATCAAAAGTATAAGCGCCTTGCCAGTTGAAATCCCAATCATCAATTTTAACTAAGTTGATCGTATCGTTCGAAGGCGTTACCGCAAATACTTCCCAATTCCGACAAAGCAAATGCGCATGTGGATAAATTGAAAACAAGCTAATATCTTGATTAACCGGATATCTTCCATGAAAAGATTTTGTTTGGTTGGGTTGCATAAAAAACTCATTCCAACTATTTGGTAAAATATTAGGTAATACCAAACTCAGTTCAATCGGTCGCTCAATTGGATCATTGGATTCTTTAAAGAAAATATTTACAGAAGATTGATCCTCCTCTGCTGTTGGTGTTGGAGCATAATGTACTTGTACTAATACGTCTGCGCCCGCAGGTAAAATTTCTCCAATGCCTTGTGGGTATCGAATCGTTTGAATACCCGGTGTATAACCAGTACTAAAATCTGGAATTCCAATTCCAAAATCACCATAAGAAAAATATCCATATTCTGGGGTGGCAGCATCCATGGCAGCTCCAGCTCCCGTTTCGTCAAAAGCAATTAAAGCATGATGTACTACTTTTGTATTGCCAGGTCGAAATTCGATAGCAGCTAGTTCCCGATCTTGTATTTCGCTAGTAGGCAATACAAATACTCGATAATCGTCTTCGTTATTTCCTTCTACGGTATAAGATTCAGTCATTTCTAAAACCAAGTCTGGAGTACCTAACTGAGATCCATCAGGAAATTCAGGTACTGGAGGTTCGTTGGCAGGATCACCTTGAGGCGTACCGTTATCAACCCAACTTTTAATGAGTTGAATTTCTTCATCACTCAATCCTTTTTCACCAACGAAAGTGCTATAGTCTCGATCTGGTTTCCAAGGGGGCATATATTTTATTTCCGTAACATAGGCGATCGTTTGCGCCCACTGACTTACTTCTGCATAATTGGTTAATGGCATTGGACCAATCTCTCCGGCACGATGACAGGTGGTACAATTATCATAAATAATCGGTGCGATATCTTCACTAAAGGTTTGTGCTGAAAGAAAATTCAGACTAAATAGAAAAGTTAATAATAGTATTAGTCGCTTCATAATCATTGCTTTTTTATTAAGAATTACTTTAAAAATAACGCTTTTTAAGTTAATAGAGTCTGATAAAGAAGGGTTTTAACATTGTTCATTCCAATAAAACTTGCGCTTAAAGTAAGGTTATTGTATTTTTGTATTTTTATATCTCGTATATAAATTTATACCCCACCACAGATAACTTCCCCCTCTAAGACACCTACTATTTCCAATAAAATTTTCCTCAGTTTAGAACTGAGACTGACAAAGATTAAAAGGTCATTAAGAGTACTTCCGTCTTCCATATTTCATTGTAAAATGATCTAGTTAGACTCAGCAGTACGCTTTTGATGATTACTAGATGATTATAATAAACATACCATGAATTTAATTTACCTACGCAAAGGCCTCTCTTACGGGGTCTTCTATTGTTTTCTATTATGTAGTTTTTCTATTTCTGCTCAAGATTGGCAGATTGCTAATACAGAAGTATTAGCTGACATAAAAAATGGGGAATATAATTTAGCATTAGAAAAAGCCAAATATTCTAGCGATTTAGCGGAAAAACAATTTGGGAATACTCATCCCAATTATATCTGCAGTCTTCATAATTTGGCAAGTGCTCAATTTATGCGAGGACAGATAGATGAAGCACGATCTATCTATTTACAATCCATAAAAATTGCAGCAGCTAAGTACGGACAGCAAAATGAAATCTTTGCTATTGGCTTATATCGTCTAGCGGATTTACAACAAAGCATTGGCAATATAAAAATAGCTGAAACACTTTATCAACAAGCGTTACCCATTTTGGAAAACAAAGATGGAGTTAGTAGTGAACACTATGTTTCTTGTCTAAAAAACATAGGAACACTCAATCAAAGGTTGGGCAATAATTTACAAGCTGAGGAATCTTTCGTAAAGACTATTGAAATCCTCGAAAGCAAAGAACAACTCGATATTGACAAGTATTCAGCGAGCTTACACGATCTTGCAAACTTATATAAAAATACTTGGCGATACGACGAAGCAGAAGCACTTTATAAGCGAACGATGATCTTACGTAGTGAAGAATTTGGAGTGTATCACCCAGATTACGCAGAGGTTTTACATGATTTGGGAAGCCTTTATCAAATCCAGAAAAAATATGATAAAGCGGAAAAACTATATCGTGAATCTCTAAAAATTAAAGAAACAAAATTGGGTCGCGAACATCCTAGCTATAT
>JALZUU010000320.1 GCA_023300665.1 Saprospiraceae bacterium
TAACCACGGTGATTCCTGGAGATACTTATATTGTTAGTTTTTTAACAACAGGTAATTGTCCTGCCCCCAGTGCTAGTATTATTACCATTCTTGCTCCACCAGATGCAGGGACTCCAATGGGTCCAATTATGACTTGTAATACTGGAAGTAACGTTATTGATTTAAACAATTTATTAACCGATGCGGACGCAGGAGGTACTTGGACAGATGAATCAGCAAATCCAACGGATGGATTTAACGTGGATATATTCGATCCTAACAATCAAGCAGGAAATACTTATACTTTCAGATATACTTTGCCAGGGAATGCAGGATGTACAGAAGATTTTTCAGAAGTCAGTATCATTGTTGAAGCTCAAGAGACCGCTATTTTGGATCCAATAATGTTGATGCCTTGTAATGATAATAATGCTTCTAATATCAGCACCGTTAATCTAAATGATTTAGTACTTTCTACCAGTGTTCCTGGAACTTGGGAAGATACCGATGGTACAGGAGTAGATTTATCAGATTTAACCAATGTAGACTTTGAGGGAATTACCCCTGGATTTTATACTTTTACCTATCTCCTTCCAGCGACAACTAGTTGTCCACAACCACCCGCATTCACTACTGAAATTGAAGTAGTTTCTTGTAATTGTCCTGCGGTACAAAATACGATTATCGCGTCTACTTGTGAGGGTATTCCTTTTACTTGGAATTCTATTCCATACACCATAGCCGATACTTATACGCAGACCTTTCCATTTGCGGCAGCCTCTGGTTGTGATTCTTCTGACATTATTGTTTTGACAGTAATAGAACTTCCGACGATTGATGCTGGAGGTAATTTTATTGTTTGTGAAGGTGATGAAATTAATCTTACAGCTACCCTTGGCGGATCTGCTGATGGTATTACTTGGTCTACCACAGGAGACGGAGTTTTTGATAATATCAATAGTAATAATCCAACTTATACTCCTGGCCCTATTGATCTAATAAATGGTTCAGTCACTTTTACTTGCGAAACCAGAGATAATGGAATGGTTTGTAATCTAGTGACAGATAATGTGATTGTCAATATGCTTTCTCCACAGAATGCTTCGTTTGTATATCCAACCACTGCTTGCGCGGGTGGTAATGATCCACAACCTTCTACTAGTCCAATTACCTTTGGTACTTACAGTGTAGATAATAGTGGCTCTATTGATCCTACTACAGGAGTTTTAGATCTCGGTACGACTGCGGCAGGACAGAGCTACATTATCACTTTTACTAGTAATGGAACTTGTCCTGGAACCGCCACCCAAACAATTAATATTACTGATGCGCCTAATGCAGGAATGGCAAATGCTCCAGCAAATATTTGTAACGAAAACGGAGGTATTCTTAATCTAAATATTTTACTCACTGGTGCTGAGACGGGCGGAACTTGGACCGACATATCCACTCCTCCTTCTACTGGTTTATCTGGTGATCAATTTGATGGTAACGGACAAGTGATAGGAACTTATACTTTCAGATATACCGTAAGTGCGGCAGGTTGTCCTGATGACTTTACAGATGTTTTTGTAGAAGTTAATGAACCACTAACCGCTACCATCATTACTTCTGATAATGTTTGTAATAATAGCAATAATGGAAACGATGCTACTTTAAATTTCAATGGATTAGTTACCGCTGGAAACATGGCTGGTACATGGATCGAAACAAGTAGTTCTGGTGTTGCTTTAGCAGATTTAAATAATGTATCTTTTGATGGAATTGCTCCAGACACTTATACTTTTACCTATACAACTCCGGACAATGGAGATTGCGCTGGAACCGTTTATACCACCTCAATTTTAGTAGAAGATTGTTTATGTCCTGCGATTACACGAACCGAAACGCATGATGGTTGCCAAGGTGATAATTTTGAAGTCACGGTTAATGGCATTGTTTATAACCAAGGGAATCCAACAGGGACAGAAACCATGATCAGCTTTAATACGGGCTGTGATTCTATCGTCACCATTGATCTTATGTTTGCGATGCCACCTAACTCTGGAACTGCGGCAATACCACTCGCTGTTTGTAATGAAAATGGAAACATCGTAAATTTAAACAGTTTACTCACTGACGCAGACCCAGGAGGAACTTGGACTGAAATAACTCCCAACCCTTCTACCGGATTCTCAGGAAATACATTTGATGGTACCGGACAAAATGCAGGAGCTTTTATTTTTAGATATACCGTCACGGCAACTAGCTGCCCAGACGAATTCACAGATGTTTTTGTAGAAGTTAATGAACCACTAACGGCTACCATCATTACTTCTGATAATATTTGTAATAATAGTAATAACGGAAACGATGCTACCTTAAATTTCAATGAATTAGTTACCACTGGAAATATGGCTGGTACATGGATGGAGACAAGTACCTCTGGTGTTGCTTTAGCGAATCTAAACAATGTATCTTTTGATGGAGTTGCTCCAGGCACTTACACCTTTACCTATACGACTTCGGACAATGGGGATTGTTCTGGAACTGTTTATACCACCTCGATTTTGGTAGAAGATTGTTTATGTCCTTCGATTACTACCAATGAAACACATGATGGGTGTCAGGGTGATAATTTTGAAGTAACCGTTAATGGAGTTATTTATAATGAAGGAAATCCAACAGGAACAGAAACTTTGACTAGCTTTAATACGGGTTGTGATTCTATCGTGATTATTGATCTTATGTTTGCTACTCCACCGAATTCAGGAACCGTAAATGCTACCGCAAATACTTGTAATGAAAATGGAACATTAATCAATTTAAATACTTTACTAGATAATGCTGATCCTGGTGGCGTTTGGACAGAAACCACTGTACCACCTTCTTCTGGTCTATCGGGTAATCAGTTTGATGGAACAGGTCAAACAGTAGGAATTTATACA
>JALZUU010000321.1 GCA_023300665.1 Saprospiraceae bacterium
TATAGCGCTTTTATAGACAAATCACAATTTATCTATAAAAAAGTAGATGTTACATATTGAGCACAATTGTAAAAAAGAAAACCTACTGTCGGAATTGAAATATTTAGATAATTAATGGTGCGATAACTTTTCTGAGAAGCTAATATTTATCATTTACTTATCTCAGAAAAGTTACCGTACCATGTACTTAGTACACGATGTACTTTTTTATTTTTTCATCTTTTTAAAGGCATTAATCAATCCATTGGTAGACGGATCATGGCTGGTAATTTTCTTCTTGTTTAACAATTCTGGCAGGATTTTTTTAGCCAACTGTTTTCCAAGTTGGACGCCTGGTTGATCAAAACTAAAGATATTCCAAATGGCACCTTGAGTAAATATTTTATGTTCATACAAAGCGATCAAGCTTCCCAATGAGCGTGGAGTCAATTTTTTTAATAAAATAGAATTGGTAGGTCGATTTCCGTCAAAGACTTCAAACGGAGCCATAAAAGACTTCTGCTTTTTTGACATTTTTTTATCTGCTAATTCGGCGGTAACTTCTGATTTAGATTTCCCATTCATTAGGGCCTCTGTTTGGGCAAAGAAATTAGACAACAGTATTTCGTGTTGATTGCCTAAACGATTATGAGAATTAGCTGCAGCAATAAAATCACAAGGAATCATTTTTGTCCCTTGATGAATCAGTTGGTAGAATGCGTGCTGTCCGTTTGTTCCTGGCTCTCCCCAAATAATTGGTCCAGTTTCATAAGTAACAGGATTACCGTTACGGTCTACTGATTTTCCGTTACTCTCCATATTTCCTTGTTGAAAATAGGCTGCAAAACGGTGGAGGTATTGATCATAAGGCAGAATAGCTTCACTAGCTGCTCCATAAAAATTATTATACCAGATACCAAGAAGTCCAAGAATAACTGGTGCATTTTTTTCTAAAGGAGTCGTTCGGAAATGTTCGTCCATCGCATGCATTCCTTCCAATACTTCAACAAAGTTTTTATAACCAATTGTCAATGCAATCGATAAACCAATAGCCGAAGAAAGCGAGTATCGCCCTCCAACCCAATCCCAAAAAGGAAACATATTATCTGGGTTGATTCCAAATTCTTTTACGGCTGGTTTGTTGGTAGATAAGGCTACAAAATGATCAGCTACATACGCTTTCTTTTTAGCTGAGTTTAAAAACCATTTCCGAGCATTGGTCGCATTGACCAACGTTTCTTGAGTAGTAAAAGATTTAGAAGCGATGATAAATAAAGTCGTTTCTGGATTTACTTTTTTTAGAATTTCGGTAAGATGAGATGGATCAATATTAGAAACAAAATGCGGTTGAATACTACCCAACCAATAAGGACGCAATCCTTCGGTCACCATCACATTTCCTAAATCACTTCCTCCAATTCCGATATTGACAACATCGGTAATGGTTTTACCGCTATAGCCTTTCCATTTTCCGCTATGGATTTTTTTGCAGAATTTTTCCATCTGGCTCAAAACCGCCTTCACATCCGGCATTATATTTTTACCCTTAACTTTGATCGCTTGTCGAGAACGATTGCGGAGAGCTACGTGGAGTACCGATCGGCCTTCTGTTTCGTTGATCGCCTCTCCTCGAAACATAGATTTGATATTATCTTCCAACTTCGTCTCTTTGGCCAATTGAAATAATAATTTTAATCCTTTTTTATCAATTCTATTTTTAGAATAATCAAGCAATAAATCCTCAAATCGTAAGGAGAGTTGAGGAAAGCGCTTTTTATTTTTCTTGAAATAGTCTTTAATTTGATGATCTTCAGTAGCTGCAAAATGAGCAGTAAGCTTTTGCCAAGCAGCAGTTTCGGTAGGATTGATACGATGTAACATAGACTAATTTTATTTTTGGGAAAAGTAAATAAATTTTACCGTTTTTTATTTATAATTTAGATTTTTATATTAACGGTGTTTAAAAATAGTCCGTTCGGTAACTTTTTTAAGAAACTTAAATACTTGTAATTAATTATTTGAGTTGGTGAGCGTTTTTTGCTAGTTGGCTGGTTGGCCTGTTGGCTAGTTAGCTTCCCTCTAACGCACTCTACGAATGAGGGAAACCAACTAGAAAATAGGTTAACTAGCAGAATTCATCATTCACTCATCTCATAATTAATTACAGACCCATTATTTAAAAACCCCAAAATTACCTCTGAGTTTTTTACTTTAAAAATATGGCCAAACACAACGATTTAGGAAAACTTGGAGAAGAAATCGCTAAAGAATTTTTAGAACAAAAGGGCTATCAAATCGAAGCCCTCAATTATCGACATCGACGGCTAGAACTCGATATTGTAGCCAAAGATGGAGATACCCTCGTTTTTGTAGAAGTGAAAACTCGGTCAGATGATTTTTTATTTGATCCTGAAAAAGCCATGACAGAGAAAAAAGAAACGCTCATGCGTAACGCCGCCGTTGCCTATATGCGAGAGACCGACTACGATTGGGCGATCCGATTTGATGTGATCGCTATCGTGGTACGTGGAAAGGATCGGTTTGAGGTACGGCACGGGGAGGATGTTTTCTTTTAATTAATTCTTTAATGAATAATGGCATTTTTATCGTGGGGATTCTTTTTTGGTCTTTTTATGAAAATTAGAATCTTATGGTTTTTTGCTTCTTGCTACTCGCTTCTTGCCCTCTTCAATCACGATCCCGTGAAGCCAGAAGCTCGTATGTTTAGGGTGTTCAATTAGCAGAAAAAACTGCTGCACTTTTCCCTAAAACAAATAGCGTGCATATTTTTTAATATTTTACATCTTAATTTATTTTTATTGTTCCTTTTTTTGCAGAAAAAAAACGAAACCAAAAAATCTGCCGCCTGTC
>JALZUU010000322.1 GCA_023300665.1 Saprospiraceae bacterium
ATTATTCATTACCACACTATTCATTATCCCCTCCAGACACCAAAGCCACGTTCCTTCTAAAAGCAGTTTCAAAACTAATCGTTGAGTTCGTCCCTTCTACTGCTTCAATTTTTAAAATCTTCTCATAAATAATATCTCGTAAGTGCCGATTATCTCGAGCGTAGATCTTTACCAAGATGGCGTAACGACCTGCGATGTTGACACATTCTACGATTTCAGGAATTTTTTCTAGTTCGGATTCTACCGTTCGATGATGCTTACTATCTGAGAGCATGATCTGCGTATACGAACAAGTATGGAAACCTAATTTCCACGGATCTAAATCATATGTCGCCTTATTAATAATGCCCACTTCCTTTAATTTTCGCATCCGTTGATGGATCAAAGTATTGGAAACATTGAGTTTTTTAGACAATTGTACTAACGGAATGCGAGCGTCCGCTGTCAATTCGTTTAGTAATCTAACATCAAATGGGTCTAATTGATTTTTATTCATAAAAAATATAATTGAAAAATAAACATTTGACTCAAAAATAGACAAAATGAGTCAATAATAACTAATTCAACCAAAATGCCTTACACTTTAGCACTATTCGCGCGTTATTTGTGTTATAATTTAAAAATAGCTATTGGCATTTTGCTATTGGCTATTGGCTTCACTTAATCGCGATTAAGAGGATGAGTTAATGCTAATTAGGAGACTGTTCGGTTAAAGTGTGTCAGCGGGTTGGCCTTTCCCGGCGTTGCTGCCGGGACGCGGGCGGCAAAATGACACACTTAGTAGTACAGTCCCCTAATTAGCGAACCCGAAGGGACGGGTGGCCAATAGCAAAAATACCCCAGTCAATTAGAATGATATCGTTAATTATATTATTCAAATTGTTTTTCAACATCTGATTCTCATAAATAATAATCTTTTAAATAATTTCTTATGAATTTAACAGCAATTTTATCAGTTACCCTTATTTTATTTTCTGTAATTGACATTATTGGATCTTTACCAGTTTTGATAAATATGAAACGAGAAGGGTTGAAGATCAGAGCAGGGGTAGCAACTTTTTCAGCGGCTTCTATTATGCTTTTATTTCTATTTTTTGGAGCGACTTTATTGGGACTTTTTGGTATTAGTGTAGCTTCTTTTGCCTTAGCGGGTGCGCTAATTATCTTTTTTATTGGATTAGAAATGATTTTAGGAATAAGAATTTTTCGAGATCACCACGATGATGGAGGGGAAGGAAGTATTGTTCCGATTGCTTTTCCATTGGTTGCCGGAGCAGGAACGTTGACAACTATTATTTCTCTAAAAGCAGAATTTGATAATTATAGTATTCTAGCAGGAATTATCATCAATCTTGTATTCGTTTTTATTATTCTAAATTCACTTACTTGGATTTCAAATAAAATCTCTCCACAAGTTTCTGCTACCTTACGTAAGGTCTTTGGAATCATCTTAATGGCCATTGCCATACAAATGATGAAGGATAATTTTTAATGCTTTTTGCCGATTGCTATTTGCTCTCTTCTCTCGCGGTTTGCGATCGAAGAGAGCAAGTAGCAAAAATTAAAATCCGAATAATACTCCAACTTTTAAATTTAAATAATCGGTCCGAGAAGATTTAACTCCTGCATCCAAATCCCCTTTTAAGTCTGCTAAATCTGTTTTTTCCACACTTCGATAATTCGTATTTAAGCCATAAGCTTTTGTCAACCCAACATCTAATGCCACCTTTTCACAAAGACGAACCGCTACACCACCACCAAATCCGTAGCTAAAGGTACTTCCGTAAAATTTATTTTGATCTTCAAAATCAATATCATTGCTCATCAAAGTACTGAAGTAAGAAATTCCTCCTACCCTTCCTTCCACATATGGATTGAGTATTTTTTGATCTCGAAAATGATACCGCACCACTCCCGCATAAGACAAGTAGCAATCTTCTTCACTTAACTCAATAGTCTTCCCTTGATAATCATAATCATATTCGTCACTCGCATACATAGCTACCCCAAACTCCACCCCGTAGTAAAGTCCTTTTATTTTTTGATTATTCTTAAGATAATTAATGGTAACTCCCATTGGACGGGTCACGTTTTCAGCATAATTTCCTTGAGGGCTAGCCATATTGAAATTAAAGCCAAACGCAGATTGAGCAGAAAGATGGCTAAAGAATGGTCCTATGACCAAGGCCAAAATGGCCAAGAGTATCGTCTTTTTCATAATTTAGTAAGTTGTAAGATTTATAGCGTTAGCATAAAATCTATCGGTCAAAAAATTGTAATTGAATGATCTGTTCTTGAGGGGCTAAGTAATTAGGAACCTATCAAGTCACCTAAATTAAGAACGTCATACTACAAGTTAACATTTTTTAGGGAAATAATTTTAACTTTTATTAAAACTAATTTATCAAAAAAGAGTATGAAAAAGAGCGACTTGCCTATGGGTAGGTCCTATATATATCAATTCAGCTTAATTTGCGTACTTTTGTAAGGTCTCCCATAGCAATAGTCAATAATGTAAAAAGGGGGAATTTTACTAATTGTAAATAATTAATAGTCTGAATATTAATTAGTTATAAAATCAAACCTTGAAATTACCGGGTATTATTATGGTAACTTCAAAAAAATTATAAACCCTTGGAAGTTACACCTGATACACCAGAGAATAGTGAAAAAGTAATGACTTTTTCCGATCTTAATTTTGAATCCTCTATAGAAGAAGCACTTGATGCTATGGGGTTTGAATCTCCCACTCCCATCCAACAACAAGCCATTCCTAAAATTTTAGCAGGTAAAGATTTAATCGCTTGTGCGCAAACGGGTACTGGGAAAACAGCCGCTTTTTTATTACCTGTTTTAAATAAACTAGCCGCCAATCCTGATCGTCCTTTCGAAATCAATACCCTCGTTATCGCTCCTACTCGCGAATTGGCCTTACAAATCGACCAACAGGTTGAAGGCTTTGCTTATTTTACAGGCGTTAGTTCTTTACCTGTTTACGGAGGTGGAACCAGTAATAGCTGGGACCAACAAAAAAAGGCGTTGACCAAAGGTGCAGATATTATCATCGCTACACCTGGTAGATTTATCTCTCACCTCAACCTCGGTTATGTCAAACTAGATAAGGTACAACACCTCATTCTAGATGAAGCGGATCGAATGCTGGATATGGGTTTCTTTGATGACATCATGAAGATCGTCAACATGTTGCCTAAAAAACGACAGACTCTATTATTCTCTGCAACCATGCCTCCTCGTATTCGTGATCTTTCTAAAAAATTACTCGTTGATCCAGATAAAATTAGCCTCGCTATTTCCAAACCAGCAGCAGGTGTTCTTCAAGGTGCTTATCTAACTTATGATAATCAAAAGGTGCCTTTACTCGAACACCTTATTAGCGGAAAAGAAAATTATAAAAGTATTCTGATTTTCTCTTCTACCAAACGTATGGTTCGTGAAATTACAAGTAGCTTAAAAAGAAAAAAATTCCGCGTTAGAGAAATCTCTTCTGATCTTGATCAAAAAGATCGAGAACAGGCGCTACTAGATTTCCGTACACACGAAACCCAAATTCTAGTAGCTACCGATATCTTAGCACGTGGTATTGATATTAAAAACATAAACTTGGTCATCAACTACGACGTTCCTAACGACGCCGAAGATTATGTCCACCGAATCGGTCGTACCGCTCGTGCCGATACGACGGGAGTGGCACTTACGCTTATCTCACAAAAAGATCAACGACGATTTAAAGATATTGAAGACTTGATCGAAATGGAAGTGAAAAAAATTCCATTACCTGAGTTCCTCGGAGAAGCACCACTCTACGAACCACACAAACGCCGCTCTTCTGGTGGTGGTGGTCGTCACAAAGGTCGTGGTGGTAAAGGAGGCAACCGCAATAATCGTGGCGGTAATCGCAACAACCGTGGTGGTGG